>SLQN01000522.1 GCA_007131465.1 Paracoccaceae bacterium | reverse complement strand
CGAAGCGTCAGGGCGGAAAGCGAATATGGGCCTGCAACGGCATGCAGCAGCCTGGCGTCAAGCCCCTGTGTAAGGGCTCAGATTTCCCGCAATTCGCTGACAAAGTCATAGCGATCGCCCCGATAAGCCGAGCGCGTCAACTCCACCATCGTGCCGTCCGCCAGATATCCCCGCCGCTCGATGCGCAGCACTGCCGCGCCACCCGGCACACCCAGATGATACGCCTCGTCTTCGGTCGCAAGCGAGGCCGTCACCCGCTGCAACCCGGTTACCGGCTTCGTGCCCAGGGCCGACAGCGTGGCATAAAGCGAATCGATCACCTGCTCATGGTCGGGCAGATAGAGTTCCGGCACGACCGCATGTTCCAGCGCCAACGGTTCACCATTGGCCGTGCGGATGCGCCGGAACCGCTTGACGCGGGTGTTCACGGCCAGCCCGAAGGCAATCACCTCATCGGGCGAGGCCATGTCCGTCGTCTTGTCCAGCCAGACAGAGCCGGCGGCCAGCCCCCGTCGGCGCAGGTCTTCGGTGAATCCGGCCAGCATTGAAGACGGCTGCTCGATCCGGGGCGCGACATAGGTGCCCGAGCCTTGTTTGCGCGACAGGACGCCCTCGCGCATCAGAAGATCCATCGCCTTGCGCACTGTCACCCGTGACACGGCCATGCGTTCGGCCATGTCGCGTTCCGAGGGCAGTGCATCGCCCACGCAGAACTCCCCCTTCTGGACCTTCTCGCGCAGGATGGCGGCCAGCCGGACATAGATCGGCGTGGTCCCGGATCGCGCATCCAGAAGCTCGTGGCGCAGCGTCATGGCGTGGCTCGCAGGGCGGCCATCGCCTGTCGCAACAGGCCGCCTGCACTGGCAAGTGCAGCGTCGGCCTGATCCAGCCGCGCCCCCAGCGCGACCAGCACCGCAGGTTTCACCCGCCAGTCACATTGCGCCAGTGCTGCGCGTGCCGCATCCGGCGAGACCTGCGCGATCCGCACCACCATGTCGCAGGCCCGCCTGCGCAGCTTTTTATTCTGGGGCCGCATATCGACCATCAGCCCCTCATGTACATGACCCAACCGCACCATCACTTGCGTCGAGATCATGTTCAGCACCACTTTCTGCGCTGTCCCTGCCTTCATGCGGGTGGAACCGGCAACCACTTCGGCCCCGGTCTCGATCACAACAGCGTGGTCGGCCACATCCAGCAGACGCGCCCCCGGATTGCAGGAAATCCCGACCGTGAGTGCCCCTGCTGCGCGTGCAGCCTCAAGCGCCGCGATCGTAAACGGCGTGCGCCCGCTTGCGGCAATGCCGATGACCACATCCTGCACGCCGATCCCGGCGCTCGCGACCTGATCGCGCGCTTCCCCCGCATTATCCTCTGCCCCTTCAATGCCCAGGGTCAGGGCTGCTGGTCCTCCGGCAATCAGGTAGTGAGTGCGCGATTCCGGCCAATTGAAGGTCGGCCCCAGTTCGGTGCCATCCTGCACGGCAATCCGGATCGAGGTGCCCGCCCCCGCATAGACCAGTCGCCCCCCTGCCCGCAGACGCGGCACTGCGGATTCAACGACATCAGCCAGCACAGGCAAGGCGGGACCGAGGCTTGCGATAGCGGCCATCTGGCTTTCCCAGATCGCGCGCAGGGCCGTCAGGCTGTCCCAACTGTCCAGAGCAAGGTAACGGGAATCTGCATGTTCGGTCATGGGTATCACCTGCTTATCGGGTCTTCTGGGGCGTCATGCGGCCAGACGCAGACCATCGGCGTCGAAATGAAAGGCGCGGGCCATATCGGGCGTGATGAAGGCGCGGTCGTTGACAGTGGCCGCCTGTTCTCCGAACAGCCGCACAGTGATCAGCCCATGCGGATCGGCGCGCAGATAGATCAGCGTCTCTCCGCCCAGTTGCTCGACATGGCTGATGCGCCCCTCGATCAATCCGGCTTCTTGCGACAGCATCAGATGCTCGGGGCGAATGCCGACGCTGCGACCGGGCTGGCCAAGGGCGGCCGCATTCAAAAAGTTCATCTTGGGCGATCCGATGAAACCCGCCACAAATTCATTCGCCGGGTTCTTGTAGAGTTCCATCGGTGCGCCCACCTGCTCGATCCGCCCGTCGCGCAGCACCACGATCCGGTCGGCCAGCGTCATCGCTTCGACCTGATCATGGGTCACATAAATCATCGTCGCGCCCAGTTCCCGGTGCAGATTGGCAATCTCGATCCGCGTCTGCACGCGCAAGGCCGCATCCAGATTCGACAGCGGCTCGTCGAACAGGAACAGCTTCGGCTTGCGCACGATGGCGCGGCCGATCGCGACGCGCTGGCGCTGGCCGCCAGACAATTCGCCGGGGCGGCGGTCCAGATAGGCCCCCAGATCCAGCATCTTGGCGGCGCGCTCTACTTTTTCCGTGATTTCGGCACGCGGCTGGCGGGCCTGTTTCAGCCCCAGCCCCATATTGTCGCGCACATTCAGATGCGGATAAAGCGCGTAGGACTGGAACACCATCGCGATCTCGCGCTTGGACGGCGGCACGGTATTCACCACCGCCCCGTCGATACAGACTTCGCCTGAAGTGATATCTTCCAGCCCCGCGATCATCCGCAAGAGCGTGGATTTGCCACAGCCCGACGGGCCGACAAAGACGCAGAATTCTCCGTCCTTCACCTCCAGATCGACATCGCGGATCACATCGACCGCACCGAAGGATTTGCACACCTTGCTCAGTGTCATATTGCCCATCAGATTCCCCCTCCCTTACCCAAGGCGCACAGGCTGACCCGTGCGCACGCTTTCATCCGCCGCCAGACACACCGAAACGGATCGCACAGCATCGGCCACATGACGGCTCAAATCCTGATCCTCGCGGATGGCGCGGGCCATCGCGGCCGCTTGCAGGTCGCACAGGCCCTGATGGCCGGGGCTGTCTGCGAAAGTCTGGACTGTCTCGGTCTGCCCTGTCGGCGCGAGGATCAGATGATCCGCCGCCGTGTGGCCTTCCACATCTGCCGATCCCAACCCTTGCGGAGCGCGCAATGAGACAGCGCCGCCGGGCGAGATGATATCCTTCACGAAATGCGCGGTTTCCGACATCATCGGACCCCAGCCTGCCTCGTACCAGCCGCAGGAACCATCTTCGAAAATCACCTGAAAATGGCCGTAATTATACATTTCCGGCGCGATTTCCTCTGAAAGGCGCAGCCCCATGCCGCGCACTTCCACGGGCGCTGCATCCGTGATCTGGCACATCACATCAACATAATGCACGCCACAATCGACTATGGGCGGGGTGCTGTCCATCAGCGCCTTGTGAATGTCCCAGGCCGGCCCGGTCGAGCGTTGATTGAGGTTGAGCCGGAAGACATAAGGCGCACCCATCTTGCGCGCCGCAGCAATCATCGCCTGCCATGTCGGATGATGGCGCAGGATATGGCCGACCATCAGCTTGCGCCCGGTGCGCTGCGCCGCTTCTGCCACGGCCTCACAATCGGCCACAGTCGTCGCCAGCGGCTTTTCGACGAAGACATGT
>SLQN01000469.1 GCA_007131465.1 Paracoccaceae bacterium | reverse complement strand
TCTTGCGAAAGACTTCCTGATCATACCAGTCCATATCGACACCAAGCGCCTTGTGGAATTCGGGCCGGGCATGGTCGCGCACATACATGGTCGCATAGACGGCCGTCAGGAAGAAGCGGATCCACAGCTTGTTGGTGAAACTGGTCGTCAGCTTCGGATCGGTGCGCATCAAGAGCGCGAAGGCCTCGCCATGGCTGAATTCATCGTTGCACCATTCCTTGAACCACTTGAAGATCGGGTGGAAGCGCTTGTCGGGGTTCGCCTCCAGATGGCGATAGATCGTGATATAGCGTGCATACCCGATCTTTTCCGACAGGTAGGTGGCGTAATAGATGAACTTGGGCCGGAAATAGGTGTATTTCTTGGCCTTGGTCAGAAAACCCAGATTGACCGCAACCCCGGCTTCGCGCAGCGCGTCATTTATGAAACCTGCATGCCGCGCCTCGTCGCGCGCCATGTAGTTGAACAATTCGCAGATATCGGGGTTCTTGCCGCGCCGCTTCATCTCCTTGTAAAGCACGCAGCCCGAAAACTCGGCCGTGCAGCTTGACACCAGAAAGTCGATCAGCTCGCGTTTCAGCGCCGGGTCCATCGCATCCCAGTCAACCTTGTCCCAGGCTTCGGTCTTCTTGAAGTGGCCTTTGTTCGGATCGGCCTTCATCTGCGCGATCAGCTTGTCCCATTCTTCACGGACCGGGGTCACGTCGATGCGGTCAAGCTCGTCGAAATCGGTGGTATAGAAGCGCGGGTTGAGCAGGGTGGATTCCTGCGCCATGGCGTCGGTGTCGAACTTGTCCGCGATTTCGGCGTGCAATTCGTCATGGGCAGTGGCGGGGGACTGGATATTCATGCTGCGGCCTCCTGGTCGAGCGACAGGTCTTCGGAAAACGAGAACTCGCAGAGTTCGATGAATTCGAAATCCCCTGTCAGCCGTGTCCACTGGCGTTCCAGCCATGTGGCGCGGGTGATTGTGGCGATGCGGTCCTCGACGATCAATTCGCCCCAGGCGGCCAGCACGGGCGGCCCCTGAACCTGAACCTCGTCGCCCGGATGCACGACCGAGCCGTCATTGAAGCGGACATGCGCATGCAGCGCTTCGAACCGGTGCGACACCTCGACAGTGCAGGGCACCTGTTCGACCTTTCTGGTAAAGAGTGACATGTTTTGATTCCCTTGTTTTTTGGTTCGTATCGTCTTCTCGGCCCGTCTATTGCGGGACCTTTTGCAGCAGCCGTTCAAATGCGGCCTGGTTGTCGCCGCCGAACTGGGTCAGTTCGACCCGGTAACTCGTCAGCGGATCAATCGCGGCCAGCCGCCCGTTTTCAAACTGCACGATCTGCAGGGGCAGGGTCGAGTCAATTCCGTGGCGGCGGCGCATTGTCATAAGCCCGTTCTGGATGACGGTGACGAAGCCGCCATGATCCATGTCGGCAATCAGATTGCCATTCTGGTCCAGCACCGTCACGGCCTGCGCATCATTTCCAACAAGGCTGATCGTCCAGGTCTGGACAACCGGCGCCGGGGGCGGGATGGCGACCTGTTCACGGCCCGTGATGCTGGCAAAGGCCACCAGCGCAAGCGAGATGGCGGCCAGTCCGAACATGGCCCGCACGAGAGCGATCGGGATCATGTCGTTGTTGTCAGCACGCTTGAAGCCGGGGGTGAGGGGCTTTTGCGGGTTTGGGTTGATGGTCATGATCGTTTACTCCGCTGCGACCAGATCGCCCATGACAGGGCTGGTCTTGCGTTCGATAACAGGTTGGGACACGCGCGCCTCGGCGGCATCGGACAGCAGCGCCGCGATCTTTTCCGCTTCGGGGATGCAGCGCAGCGCAGGCTTGGTCACATGGATATGGCCGGGGCGGCAATGCGGCCAGAGGATGAGGTAGGAAAACTTCGTCTCGCCCATGGTTTCCAGCGCCAATGTGCCTGTGCCGCCCTTGCCGAGTGCGAGATCGGCATTGGCGATCTGGCGAAACGGCAGGTTGAGCGTGACAGTCAGTGCTGCGCCGATGCGCATGGCCACCCGCGCCGTGGTGATGGTGTAAACCGTGCTGCGCGCCGCGACCCAGGCCAGAAGCAGGATCACGCCCATCGCGGCGGCCCAGAGGAGTGCATAGGGCAGGCCGAAGGCAAACGCGCCCGCAAGCCCCGCATCCGCCGCGCCCACCGAGGCGCGCCAGCCGATGATCACCACGAAATAGCCGGTAATCCAGTTGATCTTGTAGGCGTCGCGGGCCAGCGCCCAGGTATCGGGCCGACCCTGCCACAGGATGCGTTCGTGTTCCGGGGGCCGTTCCGGCAACCCCTTTACAGGTTCAAAGGCGAAATCATCATGTGACATGGGTCGGTTCCTTTATGTTTTTGAGTCGAGCGTCGGGTCAGGCAGGCTTGAACACAAGCCCCATCACCATCCCGAGCTTGCTTGTGGTCGTGACGCGCTTTTCGCTGCGATAGAGGTAGCCGCCGGCGTAGAAGCCCGAGACCTTCTCTTCCTCGAGCTTCGTGATCTGCGCATCCGACGCGATGACAGGGGCATCCACGAAAGAGGCCGAGTCGATCGAATTGACATAGACCATGTTCGCCTTGATCCGCACCATCGGCATCGGGATCAGCCGCTTCGTGCCGTCCTCCAGCGTGGCTTCAAGATAGCGCACCAGTTGTTCGGGCACATCGACCCACATATCGCTGATCTTGCCAGCTGATTTCTGGTCATTGCCGACCACCGGCAGACCGCGCGGGTCGCGTCCGGCCGCGACGGCGAATTCGCCGACTTTGGCCATGGGCTGGATTTTTGGATGCGCGTGGGCATCAAGCTCCGGTTCGTCACGGCGCGCGGCCCAGGATGCCGGGCCGACGCCGTCCTTCATCGGGTCACCCGTCGGCGCAAAGGGAAAACCCCCGGTGACGGAGGTCGGCGCCATCGCCAGATCGCGGCTCTCGCGCTCGGCATTCGGGGCTTTGAATTCACCCCGGCCATGCGGCAGGTTGAAGGTCTTGGGATCCGGCACGGGCAGCAGCGAGTTCGCATGGCTGCCATCGTCATTTTCAAGCGGGTAGCCTTCGCGCATATTCTCGCGCTGGATGTAGATGATCAGCCCGGCGAAGAAGATCCAGAAGATATAGAGCGAGATCAGCGCCAGATCGAAATTGCCGAAAAACAGCCAGCCATAGGGGGTATCCATGGTCTTTCCTCCGTTGGGTCAGGTTGGGAAATCGGCAAGGCCGATCCGTTGGTTGCGATGTTGGGTGGTGTCGATGATACGGGTCTTGACCAGCGGGCCAAGGATGATGAGCGTCACGAACAGAAGCCCGATCTCGATATGGTAAACGACAGAATAGCCGATATCGGGGGTCATCAGGCCGACGCCCAGATGACCGGCATTGGCCAGCCCCTGCACAGTGTCGCGGATGCCGCCGCCCAGCGCCACGGCCAGCCCGGCCGCAGTGGCCTGCGCAGCCCCCCACGCGCCCAGCGCCAGTCCGCCGCCGACGATCCCGCGGCGCGGCATTTCCATC
>SLQN01000240.1 GCA_007131465.1 Paracoccaceae bacterium | reverse complement strand
TCGCCCTTGGCGATCAGTTCGGCCATGGCATAGCCCGACCCCGGTGTGGCCTTGAACCCGCCCGTGCCCCAGCCGCAATTGATGAAACAATTGCCCAGAGGCGTTTTCGACAGGATGGGCGATCGGTCGCCGGTCATATCGACAATACCGCCCCATTGGCGCAGCATCTTCAGCCGCGAGATCATCGGGAAGGTTTCCACCAGCGCGCGCACTGTCTCCTCGATATGATGCCAGGACCCGCGCTGCGTGTAGTTGTTGAACCCGTCCGCGCCGCCGCCGATGACCATTTCGCCCTTGTCGGATTGCGACATGTAGCCATGCACGGTGTTGGCCATCACGACCACATCCATGCACGGCTTGATCGGTTCCGACACCAGCGCCTGAAGCGCCACAGATTCGACCGGCAGCCGGAAGCCCGCCATATCGGCCAGCGCGCCGGAATGGCCCGCAACGACGATGCCCAGCTTGCCGCAGGTGATCCGCCCCTTGGTGGTGTTGACCGCGCGCACTTTGCCCGCCTCGGACTCCACCCCGGTCACGGCGCATTGCTCGATCACATGCATCCCCATGTCGGAACAGGCCCGCGCAAAGCCCCATGCCACGGCATCATGCCGCGCCGTGCCGCCCCGCGCCTGCCACAACGCCCCCAGCACCGGGTAGCGCGGGCCATCGATATTGATGATCGGCACAAGTTTTTTCACCTCGGCAGGCGAAATGAAGCGCGTCTTGACGCCTTGCAGGGCATTGGCGCGCTCGGTGCGCAGATAGCCGCGCTTCTCGTGCTCGGTCTGGGCCAGCATCATCACGCCGCGCGGGCTGAACATGATGTTGTAGTTCAGTTGCTGGGACAGCGTCTCGAACAGGCTGCGCGATTTTTCATAGAGCGCGGCCGACGGGTCCTGAAGGTAATTCGAGCGGATAATGGTCGTGTTACGCCCGGTATTGCCGCCGCCCAGCCAGCCTTTTTCGATGATCGCCACATTGCGGATTCCAAACCGATGGCCAAGGTAATAGGCCGTCGCCAGACCATGCCCGCCCGCGCCCACGATCACGACATCATAATGGTCGCGCGGTTCCGGGCTTTGCCAGGCGCGCGCCCAGCCGCTATGCTGGCGAAAGGCTTCGCGGGCGATGGCGAAGGCGGAATAGCGGGGCATGGCGGCAGCACTCCTGCGGTCAGAGGGTCAGATGCTTCATCGCTTACAGCAGCACCACGGGGTTTGCCAGAAGCGTCACAAAGAAGGTCAAAACCGAAATTGCGCGCCCCTGCGACCCGGCGTCGCGGCTTGCGCCTTTGTGAGGGGAACATGCCGGTTTTCGGCTTTTGCGGCAGGGCAAGACAGGGTAGAGACAACGTAGGAATTCTGGAGGAACCATGAGCGTTTTCGTGCAGCTTGCCGGGTTCGGTGTGATTGCGCTTCTTGTCGGCGCGACGCTCTTGCGCGCGATGGCGCGGGCCGGGCAGGGGGCTACCGCTGATGGCTCGGACCGCGCCATGCGCGTGTATCGCGACCAGTTGTCGGAAGTGGAACGAGATGTTGCGCGCGGCATATTGGCCGAGGCCGAGGCAGAGCGCCTGCGCCTTGAAATCTCGCGCCGGATTCTGGATCTGGACAGGGATGCGGGCGCGCGCCGGGTGGGCGGGCCTGCACCGCGCGCAATGCGCCGGGTTGCCTTCGGCGTCATCAGCTTGTCCGTGCTGGGCAGTGGGGTGCTGTATCTGAATGTGGGCGCTCCGGATGCGCCCGACATGCCGCTTGTGCAGCGCTTCGCCGAGGCAGAGGACATACGCCGCAACCGCGCCCGGCAGGCCGAGCTGGAAGCGCGGGTGGCTGAGGCCTTCCCTGAACCCGAGGACTTCGAGGGGCGTGCGGAGCTTGAACCGATGGTGGCACAGCTGCGCGCCGCGCTGGCCGAGCGCCCGCTGGACGTGACTGGCCATTCGCTGCTGGCCCAGAACGAGGCGCGTCTGGGCAATTTCAGCGCCGCGATTGCCGCACAGGAACAGGTTATCGCGTTGAAGGCCAATGACGCCACGGCCGAAGATTTCGCGTATCTGCTGGACCTGATGATCATCGGGGCCGGGGGCTTTGTCTCGCCCGAGGCCGAGGCCGTGATCGAAGCTGTCTTGCAGCGCGATGCGACAAACGGGGTTGCGCTGTATTATACAGGGCGCATGTATGCACAGACCGGGCGCCCGGACATGACATTCCGGGTCTGGCGCAGGTTACATGATGTCAGCCCCGGCGATGCGCCCTGGATGCCCGAAATCCGTGCCTCCTTGCCCGAACTCGCCCGGATATCGGGCGAGCCGCGCTATCAGTTGCCGCCCCGTCCTGCCCCTGAGGGCGCGCGCGCACCAGCCGAGATCGATCTTGACGCCGCTGAAGCGATGAGTGCCGAAGACCGCGCCGCGATGATTGCGGGCATGGTCGATGGGCTGATGGTGCGGCTTGGAAATGATGGCGGAACTGCCGAGGAGTGGGCGCAACTGATCCGCGCCCTTGGCGTGCTGGGCCGCGAGGATGAGGCGCAGGCGATCTTGCAGGAGGCGCGCACTGTCTTTGCGGCGCGGGCCGAGGATCTGGCCCAGATCAATGCCGCAGCCGAGGCTGCGGATATCCGCACGCCATCACCCTGATGGCGGTTCTGGACCCGTTCGACGATTTCGCGGCCCTCTTGCCCCCCATGCAGGCGCTGGTCGGGCTGGATCTTGGGGAAAAGACTGTCGGGGTGGCTGTATCGGACGGGATGCGCTCGATCGCCTCGCCGCTGCTTACGATCCGGCGCAAGAAATTCGGGCTGGACGCACAGGCCATCCTGACCGTCGTGGCCGAGCGCGGAATCGGCGGGATCGTGCTGGGATTGCCGCGCAACATGGACGGCTCCGAGGGGCCGCGCTGCCAGTCCACCCGCGCTTTCGCGCGCAATCTCTCAGCCCTGACCGATCTGCCCATCGGGTTCTGGGATGAACGCCTGTCCACGGTTGCCGCAGAACGCGCGCTGCTGGAGGCCGACACTTCGCGCCGCAGGCGCGCCGAGGTGATCGACCATGTGGCCGCCGGCGTCATCCTGCAGGGCGCGCTGGACCGTCTGGCGATGATCGCGCGCGAAAAATCGTGACGGGTGCGCTTTGGGGCTGGCGCTGACGCGCAGGGCGATTACCTATGCGACACACACCTTGGACAGACCTGATGACTGACCATATCTGGAAACGCGACGAGATCGAGAGCCCCTGCATCAAGGTTTGCGTCATCCATCCGGAAGCGCGCCTGTGTACCGGATGCCTGCGCAGTATCGACGAGATCACACAATGGTCGCGGCTGAGCGTTGAAGCGCGCCGCGCCATCATGTCGGAGTTGCCGACACGCATAGGCCGGATCACGCAGCGCCGAGGCGGACGGGCAGGGCGGTTGTCACGATCCTAGGGCAAGGTGACCACACCATGCTTCCCGCCTTATGTTTTTATTGACGCGTCAGTCAACATTCATGCTTGACCCATAGCCGCGCGCCGATAATCTGCGTGC
>SLQN01000400.1 GCA_007131465.1 Paracoccaceae bacterium | reverse complement strand
CGAAGTGCAGCGGGTCAATCTGGCCCCTGCCGATCAACCACCTTCGGTGCTTTCAGATTTCGATCCTGTCATCGCAGGGGCCGCGCCGCGGATGGCTGCGCCCGAAACACCTGGCCTGCGCCTGGGCGCGTCCGATGCACAGGGCGTTGTGCGCAATTACCGACCCGAGGCGCTGGAAACCCCGGTCGTCGTGTCCCGTGACGGCCCGATCGCCGCCATCAATCCGCGCGCGAACGTCGAGATGGATATCGACAGCGGGATCAGGTCTGCCATCGACATGGCGCTGGCCGCAGTGGATTCCGAAGAAGCCGCGGCCCCCGCGGAGGTGCGCGTCACACGCGACGGCCCGCCCGTGGTCGAGATTCTGGCCGTGCGTCCAAGCTGGATCCGTGTGCGTGCTGCCGATGGCACGGTCCTGTTCGAGAAGGTCCTCGATTCGGGCGAGCGTTACACCGTGCCGCAATCCGAACGTCCCGCCACCCTGCGCGCAGGCAATTCGGGATCGGTCTACATGCTGGTCGATGGCGAACCCTTCGGCCCTACGGCGCCGGGGGCGCAGGTGGTTGACCAGATCGCCTTGTCGCCCGAGGATGTCACCGAGCGTTTCACGCTGGCCGATCTGGATGGAGATCAGGCATTGCGCGACATCATCGCCGTGGCCGAAGCCAACAACTGATCCCCGGCCAGACTGGCTGCGCCGCCGGGCCTGACTGCGCGCCGCTGCAATACCTTTCGCGCCGCCCATTGCTGCACGCGTCGGTTTGGCCTACATTCCGGGGGACACCGGACAAAGGCTTGGCTCGCAGATGGATCACAACCATATCCGCCCTTGGCGCAACATCACGCGCCGCAAATCCCGTCAGATCATGGTCGGTAATGTGCCGGTCGGGGGCGATGCACCGATTTCAGTGCAGACCATGACCAATACCGATTCCAGTGACGCGCCCGCCACAATCCGGCAGGTCCTTGCCTGTGCCGAGGCGGGGGCGGACATCGTCCGGGTGTCCGTCCCCGATACGGATGCCAGTCGCGCCCTCAGCGAAGTGTGCCGCGAAAGCCCTGTGCCGATCGTGGCCGACATTCATTTCCACTACAAACGCGCCATCGAATCGGCCGAAGCCGGGGCCGCCTGCCTGCGCATCAACCCCGGCAATATCGGCGATGCCAGCCGGGTGCGCGATGTCATCAAGGCCGCGCGCGATCACGGCTGTTCAATCCGAATCGGCGTGAATGCCGGGTCGCTGGAAAAGCACCTTCTGGACAAATACGCCGAACCCTGCCCCGAAGCGATGATCGAGTCCGGGCTCGATCATATCCGCATCCTGCAGGACAATGATTTCCACAACTTCAAGATCAGCGTGAAAGCCTCGGACGTGTTCCTTGCCTCTGCCGCCTATATGGGGCTGGCCGATGCGACCGACGCGCCCATTCATCTGGGCATAACCGAAGCGGGCGGCTTGATCTCGGGGACCGTAAGGTCCGCCATCGGGCTGGGCAACCTGTTGTGGATGGGCATTGGCGACACGATCCGTGTCTCGCTGTCTGCCGATCCGGTCGAGGAAGTGAAGATCGGCTATGAAATCCTGAAATCTCTGGGGCTGCGCCACCGGGGCGTCAACATCATCTCCTGCCCGTCCTGCGCGCGGCAGGGCTTCGATGTGATCCGCACTGTCGCGACCCTTGAAGACCGTCTGGCGCATATCAAGACGCCCATGAGCCTGTCGATCATCGGCTGTGTCGTCAATGGTCCGGGCGAGGCGCTGATGACTGATATCGGCTTCACCGGCGGCGGTGCAGGCAGCGGCATGGTCTATCTGGCGGGCAAACAGAGCCACAAGCTCTCGAACGCGCAGATGATCGACCATATCGTCGAGCAGGTCGAACGCCGGGCCGCCGAGATCGAGGCGGCAGCCGCGAGTGCCACAACCACGACTGCCGCCGCCGAATAACCGACGCCCCTGCCATTCATCTTGGCAAGACTATCCCGGGGAGCGGAACCGCAGGGACCGGGGGGCAGAGCGCCCCGCGACCACGCCTCAGTCCCCCATTGCCGCCAGAAGCTGGGCATTCCCGCCCGAGGCGGTGGTATCCACGCAAAGATGCCGTTCCAGCCAGACATGGGCCGCATCCGGCTGGCCGGTGATCAGCGGCAGGATCGGGCCGTCACGGCGCGCCAGAACAAGCCCGATCTCGCGCGCCTGATCCTCTGGTCCCCAGAATAGCACCCCTGAAACCCCCTCCAGCGCAGCCGGCAGGGTGTCGGCAACCTCGGCCTGCCCGCCAAGCGCGCGCACGGCCTGCGCCTGGGCCTGGGCCTGCGCGGGGTCAGGTCCAAGGCACAGAAGCGGCGCGCGCCTGGTATGGTGCAGGCGGTTCGTCTCGCCTGTCGGCCCCGGCATGTCCTGCACTTCCGGCGGCGGGCGGCCCGCATCCTCGGTCTGCGTGAACCGCGTCAGGTAATGCGGCCCGCCCGCCTTGGGGCCTGTGCCCGAAAGCCCCTCGCCCCCGAAGGGCTGGCTGCCCACCACCGCCCCGATCTGGTTGCGGTTGACATAGATATTGCCCGCGCGGACCCGTTCGACCACATGCTGCACGCGGGTATCTATGCGGGTGTGCAGCCCGAAGGTCAGCCCGTAGCCAGTGGCATTCACATTCGCAATCACCCGGTCCAGATCGGCAGCCTTGTAGGTCGCGATATGCAGCACCGGGCCGAAGATCTCGCGCTTCAGCGCCGCGATGCCCGGAACGCGGATCACGACCGGCGCGATGAAATACCCGCCCTCGGGGGCGGCCAGTTCATGCAGCACGCGCCCCTCGGCCCGCGCAGCGTCCACATAGGCGCGAATGTCATCGCGGGCGCGCGCGTCGATTACCGGGCCGATATCGGTGTCCAGATGCCACGGGTCGCCCAGCGACAACTCGTCCATCGCGCCGAACAGCATTTTCTGGAAGCCTTCGGCGATATCTTCCTGCACATACAGACAGCGCAGCGCCGAACAGCGTTGGCCCGCCGACTGGAAGCTGGACGCCAGCACATCGCGGACCGCCTGTTCCGGCAGGGCGGTGCTGTCCACCACCATCGCATTCAGCCCGCCGGTCTCGGCGATCAGCGGCGCGCCGGGGGCAAGGTTTTCGGCCATCATGCGCCGGATGCGCAGCGCCGTGTCGGTAGACCCGGTAAAGGCCACGCCAGCGACGCGCGGGTTGGATGTCAGGGCCGCCCCCACGGTCGCGCCATCGCCGGGCAGCAGTTGCAGCACATCGCGCGGCACACCGGCCTGATGCAGTAAGCCGGTCGCCAGATGCGCGATCAGGGGCGTCTGTTCTGCGGGTTTGGCCAGCACCCCGTTGCCTGCGGCCAGGGCGCCTGCGATCTGGCCGGTGAAGATGGCCAGCGGAAAATTCCACGGGCTGATGCAGGTGAAGACCCCGCGCGCGGGCGCGCGCAGCTTTTCGGCCTGCCGCGCATAGAAGCGCAGGAAATCCACCGCTTCGCGCAATTCACCCACGGCATCGGCATGCGACTTTCCGGCCTCGCGCGCCAGAATTGCGAACATGCGCCCGAAATCCGCTTCATACAGGTCTGCCGCGCGCTCCAGCGTTGCCGCGCGCAGGCTGGCATCGGCCGCCCAGGGGCGCGCGGCGGCAAGGGCCGTGGCTATGTCCGCGTCCGAGGCCGTGGTGACGTCCCCCAGCACATCATCGCGCAATGCGGGGTTGGTGGCCGTATGGCGCGCGCCGCCCTGCGCCGTGCCTGCAATCAGCGGTGCGGCTTCAAGGCGCGCGTCGCGGAACGGGACGCGCGCGTCAGCAATATCGCCAAGGTCGCGCAGGCAGGTCAGGTCCCAGCCGCGCGCATTGCGCCGCCCCGCGCCAAACAGGTCCGGGCCTGTGGCCAGCTTCGGGTTGCGGCCTTTGGGCAGGGACTCCAGCGCGGCAAAGGGGCAGGCGGCCACGACCTCGGGCGGGACCGTGTCATCCACGATCTGGTTGACGAAAGAGGAATTTGCCCCGTTTTCCAGAAGCCGCCGCACCAGATAGGCCAGCAGGTCCTTGTGCGCGCCCACAGGCGCATAGATGCGGCAGCGCGTGCCGTTGCCGGTCAGGACAAGATCATGCAGCTTCTCGCCCATGCCATGCAGGCGCTGGAATTCATAATCCAGCGGGCTGACACCCATTTCGGTTGTCATGTGCAGGATGGCGGCAACTGTATGCGCGTTATGGGTGGCGAATTGCGGATAAATCCGGGCGCGCGCGGCCAGCAGCTTGCGGGCGCAGGCGATGTAATTGACATCGGTCGCGACCTTCCGTGTCAGGACCGGAAACCCGTCCAGCCCCAGCACCTGCGCGCGCTTGATCTCGGTGTCCCAATAGGCGCCCTTGACCAGCCGCACCATCAGCTTGCGGTTCAGCGCCGTGGCCGTGGCGTCCAGCCAGTCGATCACATCGCCCGCGCGCGGGCCGTAAGCCTGCACGACCACGCCAAACCCGTCCCAGCCCGCCAGCGCCGGATCGGCCAGCACCGCGCCGATCACATCCAGCGACAGGGCCAGCCTGTCGGCTTCTTCCGCGTCGATGTTGAAGCCCAGCCCCAGCCCGCAGGCCAGCCGTGCAAGGTTGCGCAGCCGGGGCACAAGTTCTGCCATGACCCGGTCGCGCTTGGCTTCCTCATAACGCGGATGCAGCGCCGACAGCTTGACCGAGATACCGGGATTGCTGCGGATGTCATTGCCGGTGGCGCGCGTGCCAATGGCGCGAATCGCGCGCGCATAGGCGGTGTGATAGCGCTCTGCATCCGCCATCGTGCGCGCGGCTTCGCCCAGCATGTCGTAGGAATAGCTGTAGCCGCGCTTTTCCAGCACTTGCGCGCGGGTCAGCGCGGCGTCGATGGTTTCGCCCAGCACGAACTGGCGGCCCATTTCCTTCATCGCGCGGCCGACAGCGGTGCGGATGACCGGCTCTCCCAACCGCTTCATCGCGCCGCGCAGCACCTGCGCCGCGCTCGCGCCGCGCTCGTCCAGCACGCGCCCGGTCAGCATCAGCGCCCAGGTCGAGGCATTGACGAGGCTGGACGAGGATTTGCCCAGATGCCGCCCCCAGTCCGACGGCGCAATCTTGTCCTCGATCAGGTCGTCCATCGTTGGCGCGTCGGGGACGCGCAGCAGCGCTTCGGCCAGGCACATCAACGCGATGCCTTCGGCCGTTGACAGACCGTATTCGGCCAGAAACACTTCCATCAGCCCCGGTTGGTCGCTGCGGCGGATATCGCGCACCAGTGTCGCGGCGCTGGCGGAAATCGCGCTGCGCGCGTCCGCGTCAAGCGCGGCTTGGGCTTCGGCCCAGTCCATGCAGGCGGCTTCATCGCGCAGGCTGTCATGCGTGATGGCATGGGGAACGGGCAGGGGGGCAGTTAGTGTCATGCGTATGCCTTTGCAGGAAGATACGCCGAGTATGCCAGAGAATATGATTGCATTCTGCCTTATTTTCCGACATATTCAGACGGTTCGACCAGTATGCGGCAATTCGGCAGGAAAATGGATCGTATTCAGCTTGACAGATTTGACCAAGCAATCCTGCGGCATCTGGCCGTGGACGGGCGGGTCAGTGTCACCGAACTGGCCAGCCGGATCGGCCTGACCAAATCCCCCACGCAGGCGCGCTTGCGGCGGCTGGAAAAGGACGGGGTCATTCTGGGCTACCGGGCGTTGATCGACCCGCATCATATTGATGCCGCCCATATCGCCTTTGTCGAGATCAAGCTGTCCGATACACGCGAAAAGGCGCTGCGCGCCTTCAATGACGCCGTGCGCGAGATCCCCGAGATCGAGGAATGCCATCTGATCGCCGGGTCATTCGACTATCTGCTGAAGGTCCGCAGCCGCGACATTGCGACCTATCGCAAGGTGCTGGCCGAACATATCTCGGGCCTGCCGCATATCACCTCGACCTCGACCCATGTGGTGATGGAGGCGGTGAAGGAAACCGGTGCGCAGCCGGTGTTCTGAACGCGCGGACCAAGGGGGTCAGGGCCTGCGCGCCATCAGAACAGGCATCGGGCCTGCGCGCAGGATCAGCGTGCCATCGCGCGCGAGGTCGAAGCCGGTCGTCACTTCAAGCGCGTCCAGAAACCGCAGTTCCAGATTGCGCAATTGCAGCGGACAGGCCAGCCGCGTCGTGCCCAGATCGGCAAGCTCAAGCCGTCCCGCATCCGTACGCGCAAGGCCGACATAGCGGTTGCAGGTCGTGCGCCCGGAAATTTCGCCTTTGGCAATCTGCAAGGTGATCTCGACGGCTTTCGCGGCTGTGAAGGCAGACGCCAGCGGGACGCCGAAAACGCTTGTGACCCTCCAGCTTGCGCCCTCGATCAGGTGGAGCGGCGAGCCCGCGCAGCCCTTCGACACAGCCTCTCTGCCGGTCTGCGCAAGGCTTGCGGTAATGGGATAGGGCATATCGACCCCGGCGCGGCGGCAGCGCTGGTCGGTCAGCGACAGGGACACCCCCCCGCCCGCGAACCGGACCACCCCGTTGCGCCCGGCGCTGGCGGTCAGGCCAGAGGTGGCGAGGCTTTCCGCTTCCAGCCCCGGCAGGTCTATCGTGGCCTGATCCGACGTGATGTCTACCCGCCAGCCGCTGTCATCGGCCTGCGCGGTGATCGGCAGCAGCGGTCGGAACAGGGCTGGATGACAGTCGAGTTCTGCGATCCCGGGCAGGACAATGCGCGCGCTGTTGCCCTGCGTCTGCATCTGCACGCTGTCGGGATCGGTCGGGACAGCGTCGGGGTCGGGGTTCGGCCGCAGTGGCCATGTGCCACTCGCATGCTCCACGATCCCGCCATCCGGCCCCCATGTGATCGTTACAGGTGTCGTCTCGGCGCAGTCCCACAGGTCATGAAACCCCAGCCCAAGGCTGGCGCGCAGGTTCAGGTCCGTCCCGGTGGCACCACGTTCGCCGACCGGACGGATCAGGCTTTGCCGAAGGACGCGTGCACCTTCGATCAGACCGCCCTGCATCGTCGCTGCAGCGCGCGGCAGGGGCGGCATGTCCAGTGCCATCGCCTGCGCCCCCACCGGGACCGGGCTGCGCAGCGCCAGCAGTTGCGCCCCTTCCACGTCCCGAATGACAAGCACCGCTTCGGCCGCAGGGCTTGCCCGTCCTTCCCAAGACAACCGCACCTGTTCGCCCTGCGCCTGCGCGCTCCAGGGCGCAAGGATCAGGGCAAGGGCAGCGAGGGCGCGGCGCATCCGGGGCTCCATCAATCGAGGTTGGCCCGCAGATACGCCAGCTTGGGCGCAGCCGGCAACAACAATCGCGTGAATTGCCGTGATTTCCGCGGCGTTATCCGGGTTTCAGGCGCGTTCGGAATATTCAAAGGTTTCGGTATTGACGACGATCTCCTCGTCCGTCCCCACAAAGGGCGGAACCAGCACGCGCACCCCATTGTCCAGAAGCGCGGGCTTGAAACTGTTTGCCGCAGTCTGGCCCTTCACCACGGGTTCGGTCTCTACGATCCGGCACACAACCTTCTGTGGCAGCGCCATGTTCAACGCTTCCTCGCCATAGTATTCCACAGTTACGGTCATGCCGTCCTGAAGGAATGGGCGACGTTCGCCCAGAAGTTCCGAATCAAGTTCGACCTGCTCGAATGTCTCCATGTCCATCACCACAAGGCGGCCATCGGTCTCGTACAGGAACTGCTGATCCTTCTGTTCCAGCCGCACCCGTTCCACCTTGTCATCGGACCGGAAGCGTTCGTTCAGCTTGCGCCCGTCGCGCAGGTTCTTCATCTCGACCTGCGCAAAGGCCCCACCCTTGCCGGGCTTCACATGACTGACCTTCACTGCGGCCCACAGCCCGCCATCATGTTCCAGCACATTGCCGGGGCGAATTTCGTTACCATTGATCTTTGGCATGGGAAACCTTGCTGAAAACTTGAAGTTTCGGAAGCGTTCCCTATATCGCGGTAACACGGGTGGTGCAAGATCGGGTTCGTCCCGGCGCATCCAAGGTATGCATTCTGCGCATGTAAGCTATGCAAAAGAAACGTAGCGAATCACCGGCCAAAACGCGTATGCAGGCCGGACCGGCGAATGCAAGAGCAAGAATAAAAGGACTAGGTTATGTTTGATGCGGCGGATGGAACGGCCTTTACGCATGAACAAGGCGCTCGGGCGCGCAAACTGTTTGCAGCAGTTGTGCTGGCCGCGCTGGATGATGCGATTGCCGATGACAAGAAATATGGTAATGGCCCCGACCAGATTGCCCGTTGGGCACGCTCGCGCGACGGGCGCGAAGTGCTGAGCTGTGCAGGTATAGACCCGAATGAACGCGTTGTCTCGGGGCTGATGGACTTCGTGTCCAAGGGCGTGCGCACCTCGGTCGCACTGTCACGTGAGGAAAGCGAGCGCCGTCATGCAGCCGCTGCGGCCGAAGCCGAAGCTGCCTGATCCGCACGTGTACTGTGGAAAATGCCCTGCACCCGGTGCGGGGCTTTTTCTTGCGCATCTCATGCAATCAGCTGCGGGGCAGGGCCGCAAGCGCGTCAGGCCGCAGCGCCGGCCATCACCCTGTAACCCCCAGATGCGCGGCCATGAAATCCAGCCTGTCCTGCCCCCAGAATGACGCCTCACCGACCTTGAAGAATGGCAGGCCGAACACGCCATCCGCCACGGCGTCTTCCAGATTGCGCGGGTAGATCTCGGCACCCTGCAACATGCCCGAGAACGCAAGGCCGGGGTCGAAACCGGCCGCTATCAGGCAGTCGCGGATCACGTCCTCCTCGGCGATGTTGCGGTCATCTTCCCAGCAGGCGCGGGTCAGTCCTGTGACAAGGGCCGCCATGTCTCCGCCGCCCGCTTTCTGTGCGGCGATGATGGCATAGGACGCCGGTGCGGGGTTGGTGGGAAAGAAAGCGGGTTGCAACCGGATCGGCATGTCCAGCCGTTCGGCCCAGCGCGCAAGCTCCTGCAACCGATAGGCCTTGCGGCTGTCATGGCGCTCTGCCAGCACCTTGCCGCCTGTGCGCTGAAACAGCGCCGTCGGGTCCAGCGGCTTGTAGCGCAGGCTGGCCCCGGCGGCAGCAGCGATCCGCGCGGGGCGGGTCCCGGCCATATGGGTCCAGGGCGAGATCGGGCTGAGATAGTAGTCGATATGCGTCATTTGTGCGACTTCCGGGTCCTGCGGGCGTTTGCAAGACGTTACCTTGGTGTTAAGCGGTGTCAACGCTCACCTTGCCCGAAGGATGCCCGATGATCGACCGTGCCGAACCCAAGCTTATCGCTGGCAATTCCAATAATCCGCTTGCCAAGGCCATTGCCCGACGCATGTCGCTGCACCGCGGCATGTCCGTGTCGCTTGTGGATGCGCGCGTCGAGCGGTTCAATGATGGCGAAGTCTTTGTCGAGGTGTTCGAGAATGTCCGCGGCGAGGACATGTTCATCATCCAGTCAACCTCGAAGCCGGCCAATGACCATCTTATGGAACTTCTGATCATCGCCGATGCGCTGAAACGATCCTCGGCAGCGCGGATCACGGCGGTCATTCCCTATTTCGGCTATGCACGTCAGGACCGGCGCACCAAGGCACGCACCCCGATTTCGGCCAAGCTGGTGGCCAACATGATCACCCAGGCCGGAATTGAACGCGTCCTGACGCTGGACCTGCATGCCGCGCAGATCCAGGGGTTTTTCGACATTCCGGTGGATAACCTTTATGCCGCGCCGGTCTTCGCGCTGGATGTGAAGCATCATTTCCGCGACCGGTTGTCCGATCTGGTCATCATCTCACCTGATGTCGGCGGCGTGACGCGGGCGCGCGAACTGGCCAAGCGCGTGGGCTGCACGCTGGCGATCGTGGACAAGCGCCGCGAGAAACCCGGCGAGATCGCCGAAATGACCGTGATCGGTGAAGTTCAGGGGAAGATCTGCATCATCGTGGACGATATCTGCGACACGGCGGGCACGCTGTGCAAGGCCGCCGAAGTGCTGGTAGCAGCCGGTGCGACCGAGGTGCACAGCTATATCACGCATGGGGTGATGTCCGGCCCGGCAGTCGAACGGGTGACGAGTTCGGTGATGAAAACGCTGGTCGTAACCGATTCCATCGCGCCGACAGAGGCCGTGAAGGCCGCGCCCAATATCCGCATCGTGCCCACAGCGCCGATGTTTGCCCAAGGCATCCTGAACACGTGGAAAGGCACTTCGGTCTCGTCGCTCTTCGACACCGAAACCCTGATGCCCATTTATGAGGGGCTTTACAGCGAGTGACCCCGCGCGCGGGCGCGTCAGTCGCGCGGCGCTGACGAAGGTGGCTTGCGCCGGATGCGATCTTCTTGCGGCAGCGAATCGCGCGAATCGAAATCGTTGATATCGGGGCGGGTCTTGTGCCGGTGCCTGTGCCAGCGCGACAGCGCCAGCCAGACCACCAGCCCCACACTGGCCCAGATCAGCCCCTGAAAGAAGACATGCAGCCCGGGGAAGAAATAGACCACCAGCCCCGCCGCGCCCGCCCCGAGTGCGAAGCCAAGCGCGACATAGGCGGTGGTCACCATCTCGACCACCAGAAGGCCCGCAGCGATCAGGCCCCAGATGCTCCAGTCCGGCAGTGCAAACAGGTCCATGATTTACATCTCTTTCAGAATGGCGGCGGCCTCGCGGAAGGAATTGGACGGCCCGCCCGGCAACATGATGAGTTTCGCGTTGCTTGATTTCGCCAGCCCTTCCAGCGCTTCGACCTGCATCCGCGCGGTCTGGAAGGTCAGTGCATCCCGGGCGTTTTCACCGCCAAGCGAATCCGAGATGACGCGGTTCGCTTCGGCATTGGCCTGCGCAATGGCGCGAATCCCGTCGGCGCGGCGCTGCGCTTCATAAAGCTCGGCATCCGCGTTCAACTCGGTCGCGCGGCGCACGCCCTCGGCGCGGGTAATCGCGGCGCGGCGTTCGCGTTCGGCGGCCAGAACCTCGGCCATGGCCTTCTGTGTCGTCTCGTTCAGCCGGACATCGGTGATTTCCGAGCGCGAAATGCGGATCCCATAGGTCTTGCCCGCGTCTTCCAGCGCTTCCAGAAGCGCCACGTTCAGCGACCCGCGATCCGATTGCACGGCGTCCAGTTCCACCTTGCCCAGCTCGGAACGCACCAGTGACTGCACCAGCCCGATGACCAGTTCGTCAATCTTGTTGACCCGGAACACGGCGGCTTCGGGGTTGTCGATCCGGTAGACGACCAGCAGTTGCGCGCCAAAAACCACGTTATCGGCCGATACCACCTCCAGCGCGATATCGTTGAGGACCTGATCATTGACCGGGACCTTGGAATGCACCCGATCAAGGAACGGAACGATCACGCTGACACCGGCATCCAGCGTGCGGTGATATGCGCCCAGCCGGGTCACGACATAATTCTGGGATTGCGGCACGATCTTGAGGCCCAGCAGGACGATCAGCACCAGCACAACCACAAGTGCAAGGATAAGTTCCATGAAAACTCTCTTTCAATAGTTGCGCCAGGCCGGAGGGGCCGCAGAGCGGCACCAGTATTTAATCATTCACCACCTCGGGAACAAGACGCCGTGACAAGAGCATCAGCGACAGCGCCACACTGGCGCACAGGATCATGCCGAAGATCAGCGGCAGCGGCGTGCCGTCATAGGCCAGCGAGATCGGGACCGCGATCATGACCGACCCGATGGTGGACATCGACTGCACCACCGACGACCCGATTCCCGCAATATGGCCCAGCGGCTGCATCGCCAGTGCGTTCAGATTGCCAAATGTCATCCCGATGGAAAAGAAGGCCGTGCACATGAAGGCGAAGAACAGGGCGAAATCCCACGGCGCGGGCAAGCCGATCAGCATCAGCCCCAGAAACATGAGCGACACACTGGCCTGCCACAGGAAGGCCAGTGTCGCGATCTTGCGCATGCCGTGGCGCATGACCAGTTTCGCATTCGCCACGCTGGCCGTGCCCGCCACCAGCGCCGTGGCCGCGAACCAGAAGGGGAAAGTCGCCTCGCGGTCATAGACATCGGCAAAGATCATCGGCAGGTTCGACAGCCACGCATACAAGGGCGCGAAGGCGAAGGTCAGCGCCACGACATAGACCATCACGGCGGGGTTGGTGACAATCTCGACCAGCGCATGCCAGATCGTGCCTGCGCGCAGCGGCCGGCGGTTTTCCGGGGCCAGACTTTCGGGTTGGCGCGCCATCAGCCACAGCCCGCCCACCAGCCCGAAGGCCACGAAAGCGAAAAAGATCATCCGCCAGTCCGACAGCCAGATGATGCCCGCCCCGATCGAGGGTGCAATCGCGGGCACCAGCACGAACAGCGTCATGATGATGGACGTGACCCGCGCCATCGCCCGCCCCGCATAAAGGTCGCGCACCATCGCGGTTGCCACCACGCGCGGGGCGGCAGCACCAAGCCCTTGCAGGAAGCGCGCCGCCAGCAGGCTTTCGATGGACCAGGCCTGCATGGCCAGCAGTGCGCCCGCAAGATAAAGCGCCAGTCCCACCAGCAGCACGGATTTGCGCCCGAACGCGTCCGAGACCGGCCCGCAGACCAGCGTCCCCAGCCCCAGCCCGAAGACGAAACTGGTGATCACAAGTTGCCCGCGTGCCGGGTTGTCGGGCGAAAGCTCCGTGCCGATGGTGGGCAGGGCAGGCAGCATCGCATCGATGGAAAACGCGACGGTGGACATCATCAGCGCCATCAGCGCCACGAATTCGCCAAAGCGCAGGGGCCGCGTCGGGGTGAACAGGCGCATCAGGCAGGGTGTCCCGTGATCTGGTCGATGACCTGTTGCCACAACTCTGTTGGTTGTGCGCCGGAAATGGCATGCGTGTTGTCCAGAACGAAGAACGGCACGCCCTGAATGCCGCGCGCGCGGGCGGCCTTGTCCGCCTCCCGGATCATGTCGCGGTCGGCCTCGCTCTCCATCAGCCGGGTCACAAGCGCACGCTCCATGCCCGCGGCCTCGGCCAGCGTGATCAACTCGCCCCGGTCGCCAATATCGCGTGCGTCCTGAAAATAGGCGCGGAACAGCCGGTCAAGCACCATCCCCTGCCGCCCTTCCAGCCCCGCCCAGTGGATCAGCCGGTGTGCATCCAGCGTGTTGGGCGTGCGGGTGATGGCGGGCAGGTTGAGTGTCAGCCCTGTGGCCTCGGCAGCCTCGATCACCGGGCGGTAGGCGTGAAGCAGCCCTTCGGTGCCAAATTTCAGCGTCAGATACTCGTCGCGCGCCATACCATCGGGGGGCATGTCGGGGTTCAACTGGAACGGATGCCAGCGGATCTCGAACGGATGGCCGGGCCGGGATT
>SLQN01000432.1 GCA_007131465.1 Paracoccaceae bacterium | reverse complement strand
GATCTGGCCCGGCTTTGTCGATGCGATGACGGCGCTGCTGCTGGTCCTGATGTTCGTGCTGTCAATCTTCATGCTCGTCCAGTTTGTCCTGCGCGACACGATTACAGAAAGGGAAACCGAGCTTGAAGGCCTGAGCGCGGAAGTCGCCGCGCTGGCCGATGCGCTGGGCCTGTCGCGGGCGCGGGTCTCGACCCTTGAAGGGCAGGTGGGCGCGCTGGAAGGCGAAGTCGGCGCGCTGTCGGATGATCTGGCGCAAAGCCGCGCGCTGGCCGCCGCGCAACTGGCGCAGATCTCCACACTCAGCCGCGACCTTGACACGCGCGAACTGGCACTCGAGGCCGCGCAGGCCCGTATTACCGATTTCGAGGCGCAGGTCGCCGCGTTGATTTCCGCGCGCGACACCGCGCTGGCCGAAGGCAGCGCGCTGCGCGCCGATGTGGCCGATCTGGAAGCAGCGCAGGCGCAGCTTGTGTCCGAACAGGAAGCCCTGCAACTGGCGCTCGCGTCGCTGCGCGATGAACTCGATGCCGAAGCCGAGACCGCGCGCCTTGCGGCCGCGCGCGCCGAGGCGGTGGAGGCCGCGCTGGCGCAGGCGCGGGAGGTTAGCGCGCAGCAGGAGGTCTCGCTGGCGCAGCTTGCCGCACTTCTGGACCAGTCCGAGACTGCGCGCGCGTCGCTGGCGCAGGATTTCGCGCAGACGCAGGCACAACTTGCCGAGACAGAAGCCAGCCTTGACGCCGAGGCGACCGCGCGTCTGGCCGCGCAGGCACAACTGGCCGATACCGAAGCCACCCTGGACGCCGAGGAAGCCGCGCGTCTGGCTGCACTTGCGGAACTGGAGGCCCTGCGCGCGCGATTTGCCGGGCAGGAAACCGCGCTGGACGCCGCCGAAGCGCAGGCCTTGGCCGAACGCGCCGCAGCCGAGGCGCTGCGCGCAAGGCTGACCGAGGCTGAAACTGCGCTGAGTGCCGAGGAACAGGCGCGTCTGGCCGATCTGGCCGCCGCCGAGGCCCTGCGCGCGCGGCTGGAGAGTGCCGATAGCGAGTTGACGGCGATGACGCTGGCGCTGGAGGAACAGCGCCGCCGCGCCGAGGAAACGCTGACCCTGCTGGCCGCCGCGCGCGCAGGACAGGCCGAACTGGAAGCCGCGCTGGAGGCCGAGATCTCCGAGCGCGAACGCATCGTCGCCCTGCGTGCGATGGCCGAACGCAGTCTGGCCGAGCGCGAAGCCGCGAGCCTTGCGGATCAGCGCAGCCTCGAAGTCCTCAACCAGCAGGTCGCCGCACTCCGCGGGCAGGTCGGCGGGTTGCAGGATCTTCTGGGCGAAGTGCGCGCGCGCGAAGACGCGGCGCAGACCCGCATCGAAAGCCTTGGCGCAGATCTGAACATGGCGCTGGCACAACTGGCTGTCGAACAGCGCGCCCGCGCCGATCTGGAAGCGGCTGAACGCGAACGGCTGGAGCGATTCCAGTCCGAATTCTTCGGGCGTCTGCGCGATGTTCTGGAGGGACGCGACGAAATCGAGATCGTGGGCGACCGCTTCGTCTTTTCCTCGGAGGTGCTGTTCGAAATCGGCTCTGCGCAACTGGCACCGGGGGGGCGGGCGCAGATCGCCAATGTGGTCGCCATCCTGCGCGAAGTCTCGGACCAGATCCCGCCCGAGATCGACTGGATCTTGCGTGTCGATGGCCATACTGACAACCTGCCGCTGGGGCCGACAGCGGAATGGCGCGACAACTGGGCGCTCAGCCAGGCGCGCGCGCTCTCGGTTGTGCGCTTCATGACGGACCAGTTGGGTTTCCCCCCCGAGCGACTGGCGGCAACCGGCTTTGGCGAATACCGCCCCGTGGACCCGGCAAACACGCCCGAAGCCCGCGCGCGCAACCGCCGGATCGAGTTGAAATTGACCGAACGCTGACCCCCGCAGGCTGCGACGGGGGCGCAAACACTGCGGCGGCCGCCGCCGAAAGCTGCGCGCGCCCTTGCCTTGCAGGGGCGAAGGGCTTACGCAAGGCGCGTCAACACACCATATCCGGAGATCACCGATGGCCAGACCCAGAATTGCACTGATCGGCGCGGGGCAGATTGGCGGCACGCTCGCCCATCTGGCCGCCGTCAAGGAACTTGGCGATGTCATTCTGTTCGACATCGCCGAAGGCGTCCCACAGGGCAAGGCGCTCGATATTGCCGAATCCGGCCCCTCGGAAGGGTTCGACGGCAGTTTCAAGGGCACGAATGACTACGCCGATATCGCGGGCGCAGATGTCTGCATCGTCACCGCCGGGGTCGCCCGCAAACCGGGGATGAGCCGCGATGACCTTCTGGGCATCAACCTCAAGGTCATGAAATCCGTGGGCGAAGGCATTGCCGCGCACGCACCCGATGCCTTTGTCATCTGCATCACCAACCCGCTGGATGCGATGGTCTGGGCGCTGCGCGAATTCTCGGGCCTGCCGCATCACAAGGTCGTCGGGATGGCGGGCGTGCTGGATTCGGCGCGTTTCCGGCATTTCCTGAGCCTTGAATTCAAGGTCTCGATGCGCGATGTAACGGCCTTCGTGCTGGGCGGGCACGGCGATACGATGGTTCCGCTGGTGCGCTATTCCACGGTCGCGGGCATCCCGCTGCCCGATCTGGTGGAAATGGGCTGGACCACACAGGACAAGCTGGACGCAATCGTGCAGCGCACCCGTGATGGCGGCGCCGAAATTGTGGGCTTGCTGAAAACCGGCTCTGCATTTTACGCGCCTGCGACATCGGCGATCGAAATGGCCGAGGCTTTCCTGAAAGACCAGAAACGCGTATTGCCTTGTGCCGCGCATGTGGACGGCGCTTATGGTTTGAACGGGTTCTATGTCGGCGTCCCGCCAGTGATCGGCGCAGGCGGCATCGAACGTGTGGTCGAGATCAACATGAACAAAGACGAACAGGCGATGTTCGACAAATCTGTCGACGCCGTCAAAGGTCTGGTCGAGGCTTGCAAGGGTATCGACGGCACTCTGGCCTGAAATCGTATCTAACGGAAGAAGGGGTCGCCAGTGGCGGCCCCTTTTTTACGCGCGGATGGCATTGTGCAAAAACGGGTATGCAGCAGCAGGTCCACGCAACAGCGCATCATCGAACGCGGCAGGCGACACATCGACGGTTCCAAAATAAGCCGCGATTGCCTTGCCCGGGTCGAGGTCAGCCTCCAACAGCAATCCATTCGCGCGCAAAGCCGCAAGTCTTGCACCTGATACAGATTTCAACTGGTCGTGCAGCGCGGCTGCTGCGTCCGGATCGGCGCGAATTGCATCAATCTGGCGCTGCCGGTGGGGTGAAGGTTCCATCCCGCCGCGGTGGGCAAAATGATCTGCCTTGCGCAATAGCTTGAAAATCCACTGGCTCCGCGTCAGCCCGTCAAAATGCAACAGATCTACCCCGGAAAGTTTTTCCGTCAACGATGCGTCATGCGACCGTGGCCGATGAATTGAAAGCTTCAGCCCGCGGCCAGTGCGTGAAAACGCCTTGCCTTGCGCGTGGCCTGTCAATCCACGGTGCG
>SLQN01000475.1 GCA_007131465.1 Paracoccaceae bacterium | reverse complement strand
CTTGCGCATCCGGTCCTTGGCCCGGACCATCTGATCGCGATGCTTGCCATCGGGGTTGTCGCGGCGCTGTTGGGTGGGGCGGCGCGCTGGATCGTGCCGGGCAGCTTTCTGGCCGGGATGCTGGTTTTCGGGCTTCTGGGCGTAGGCGGGGCGGACAGTGCGCTGGCCGAGCATTTTATCATCGCCTCGATTATCGTGCTGGGGGCTGTAATGGCGCTGTCGCTGCGTCTGCCGCTGGCTGTGGTCGCCGGTTTCGCCGCCGTGTTCGGCGCGGCGCATGGCTATGCGCATGGGGTCGAGGGCACGGGCGACAGTGGCTATCTGCTGGGCTTCCTGCTGGCGACAGCGGCGCTGCATGGTGCGGGGCTGGCCTTGGGAATGTGGATTGCAGCGCGCCCCGCGCTGGTGACGCGCGCGCTTGGCGGGGGTGTCGCGCTGACAGGCGCGGCGCTGGCGCTGGTGTGAGGGCGCGCGCATGATCCCCGGAGAAATCATCTGCCCCGATGCCGAGATCGAGGTCAATGCGGGCCAGCCCGTCACGACGTTGGAAGTGGCCAACACCGGCGACAGGCCGGTTCAGGTGGGCAGCCACTACCATTTCGCCGAGGCCAATATCGGCCTTGCCTTCGACCGGGCCGCCGCACGCGGGCAGCGGCTGGATATTCCTGCCGGGACAGCCGTGCGGTTCGAGCCGGGGCAAACGCGCGAGGTGCGGCTGATCCCCTATGGTGGCGGGCGTGTCGTCTACGGGTTCAACGGCAAGGTCATGGGGGCGCTCTAGATGTCATACCGGATAACACGCGCGGCCTATGCCGACATGTATGGGCCTACAGTGGGCGACAAGGTGCGGCTGGGCGATACCGACCTGATCATCGAGGTCGAGCGCGACCTGATCGCCGAACGCTCCAGCGGTGAGTCCGGGCCGAACGCCCTGCATTATGGCGAGGAGGTCAAGTTCGGTGGCGGCAAGGTCATCCGCGACGGCATGGGCCAGAGCCAGGTGACGCGCGCAGATGGCGCAGTCGATACGGTCATCACCAATGCGCTGATCGTGGATCATACCGGCATCTACAAGGCCGATGTGGGGCTGAAGGACGGGCGCATCCACAAGATCGGCAAGGCCGGCAACCCCGACACGCAACCCGGCGTCGATATCATCATCGGCCCCGGAACCGAGGCCATCGCGGGCGAAGGCAAGATCCTGACCGCCGGGGGGCTGGACGTGCATATCCATTTCATCTGCCCGCAACAGGTGGATGATGCGCTGCATTCGGGCCTGACCACCATGCTGGGCGGGGGCACAGGCCCTGCGCATGGCACGCTTGCGACAACCTGCACGCCGGGGCCCTGGCATATCGGGCGGATGTTGCAGGCCGCAGATGCGCTTCCGATCAATCTGGCCTTCGCGGGCAAGGGCAATGCCTCCCTGCCCGGGGCGCTGTTTGAGCAGGTCCGCGCCGGGGCCTGCGCGCTGAAACTCCATGAGGACTGGGGCACGACCCCTGCGGCCATCGACAACTGCCTGTCGGTGGCCGAGGAAACCGATATTCAGGTGATGATCCACACCGACACGCTCAACGAATCGGGCTTCGTGGAAAACACGCTGGCGGCCTTCAAGGGCCGCACGATCCATGCGTTTCATACCGAAGGCGCGGGTGGCGGCCATGCGCCCGACATCATCAAGGTCGTGTCGAGCCAGAACGTGCTGCCCAGTTCCACCAACCCGACCATGCCCTACACAGTCAACACGATCGAGGAACATCTCGACATGCTGATGGTCTGCCACCATCTGGACCGCAAGGTCCCCGAGGATGTGGCCTTCGCCGAATCCCGCATCCGGCGCGAGACGATTGCGGCGGAAGATATCCTGCATGATCTGGGCGCGTTCTCGGTCATGGCGTCCGACAGTCAGGCGATGGGGCGCGTGGGCGAGGTGATCACCCGCACCTGGCAGACCGCGCACAAGATGAAGGTCCAGCGCGGGCGGATGGCAGAGGAACAAGGCGATAACGACAATTTCCGCGTGCGCCGCTATATCGCGAAATACACGATCAATCCGGCCATCGTGCACGGGCTTTCGCGCCATATCGGCAGCATCGAGGAGGGCAAGCGCGCCGATCTGGTGTTGTGGAACCCGGCCTTTTTCGGCGCGAAGCCTGAAATGGTTCTGATCGGCGGGACGATCATTCTGGCACAGATGGGCGATCCCAATGGCTCGATCCCGGTGCAGCCGGTGCATTCGCGGCCCATGTTCGGGGCGTTCGGGCGGTCGCTGGAACGCTCGGCCGTGGTGTTCGTGTCGCAAGCGGGGCAGGAAGCCGGGGTGCGCGATGCGCTGGGGCTGGCGAAGGACACGCTGGCGGTGGAAGGCTGTCGCGGCATCCAGAAATCCGACATGGTGCATAACAGCGCCACACCACAGATCGAAGTTGACCCGGAAACCTATGAAGTGCGCGCCGATGGCGAATTGCTGACCTGCGAACCGGCGCAGGAACTGCCGCTGGCCCAGCGGTATTTCCTGTATTGAGCCGCGTCCCGCAGGCCCGCCGCGCCCTGCGCTGTGGCTTTTCTGCACCGCAGCATCCTGATATTTGCGGCGCGCGCTGGGGAAACGGCGTCTTCATGCTACCTTGATACAAAGGGGGGAGCGTTCTGCGAGATGGAGATAGAGATGCCCTGTCGCCCTGCGAATTCCCTGCTCAGCCCCGGCCAATCCCACAAACTTGACTGGTTCATCGCCAGCCGGGGGCTTGGCTACAATCCGACCCACGGCCGCGCCGCGCGCGAGGCCGAATTTGCGCGGCTCGATGCGCTTCCCGATGGCGCGCTGGCCTGCATGGGCCTGTCGCGCGCGGGACTGGCCGCGCATGTCTACCGCGATCTCTTTCCGAAAGGTGTGTCATGACCGATCTGCCCCCTGTTCACCGGCTGCTGAAAACACGCCCTGACCGTTGTGATGGTGCGGTCATTCTGGATTACGATGCCCGCCTGATGCGCCGCAAACGCCTGCTGACCGCCGAAGGGCGGGGATTTCTGGTCGATCTGGCCGAAGTCACCAATCTCGATGCCTGGTGGGGGTTCGAACTGGAAGACGGCACGGTTCTGGAAATCGTGCCTGCTGATGAGGCGCTGGTCGAGGTGACAGGCGATCTGGTGCGCCTCGCGTGGCATATCGGCAACCGCCACACACCCTGCCAGATCCGCGACACCTGCCTTCTGATCCGCCACGACCATGTGATCGAATCGATGCTCGCGCAACTGGGGGCTTCGTTGCGCCCGGTCAGCGGGCCCTTCACCCCGGAAGGGGGGGCATACGGGCTTGGGCGGACGATGGGGCATGATCACGGCCCTGAGTACAGCCATGATCACGCGGCCCATGCGCATAGCCATTGACCGATGCTGACCCACGCAAACCTGACCTTGCACCACTGGCTGTCCCCGGCTTTTCCGACGGGTGCGTTTGTCTATAGCCACGGTCTGGAACAGGTCGTCGCGCGCGGGGATGTGACCGACGCAGCCGGGCTGGAAGCATGGCTCTCGGACGT
>SLQN01000333.1 GCA_007131465.1 Paracoccaceae bacterium | reverse complement strand
GTCGATGGGCTGGGGACTACGCTGGACCAGGGCGCCCGGGACTCGCTGCTGCCGATCTTCAACACCGCAAGCCTTGTGGGCTTCGGCGCGGTGATCGCCTCGCTGTCGTCGTTCGGGCTGATCCGGGACTGGGTTGTCACCATCGGTGGGGACAACCCGCTGATCTCGCTGGCGGTCGGCACCAGTCTGCTTGCCGGGATGACGGGCTCGGCCTCGGGAGGGATGTCGATCGCGCTGGCGACGCTGGGCGAGACCTATCTGGAAATGGGGCTGGCCGCCGGGATCTCGCCCGAACTGCTGCACCGGGTGACGGCCGTGGCCACCGGAGGGCTCGACGCGCTGCCGCACAATGGCGCGGTGATCACCCTGCTTACGATCTGCGGACTGACCCATCGCGAGGCCTACCGCGACATCGCCGTGGTGGCGGTGGTGATCCCCGTCCTGGCGCTGGTGGTGCTGGTGACGCTGGGCACGCTGCTGGGCAGCTTCTGACGACGGCTGGACCCGTTCACACGGGCGGGGCGCGCGCCGGATCATCGCGGCGGCCCGGCCCAATGGCAGGGAGCCTGGCCCGACCAGATCATCAAAGCACGCCTCGCCAACACCATCCGCTCCGGGCAGTACTCCAGGCCCCGAGCCGGTCGACCTGCCTGTCGGGGGCGCAGCCAGCCTGAAGGCAGCGATCACTCCGACGCGGCGTTGATGTTCAGTTGGCCGCTCTGTTAGCCACAACCAGAAGTAAGTGGGAATGAAACCGCATTCGCGTCTCCCGGGCCGACCGCTACAGGAAGAGGAATGCTGCATGAGCTATGACCAGCTGGGACTTGCCTTGAAAGAACGCGATGCCGCGCCACACCCCGAAGAGTTGCGCGATTTCATCGAGCAGGAGCATCCAGCTGATCTGGCCAACTACGTGGCTGACCGTCCGCCGCAGGATGCGTGGCGGATCATGGACCTTCTTCCGCTGCCGCGACAGGCACAGGTCTTTGGATACCTTCCGCCCGATTCTCAGGTCGACATGGCGGACGCGGTGGCGCGCGACCGGTTGGCCCGCCTTGTCACCGAGATGAACGCGGACGAACGCGCCGACCTTTACAACGAACTTTCGGAGGATCAGCGCTGCGCGCTCCTCCCCGCCCTGACCCAGGCGGAGCGCGAGGACATCCGCAGGCTCGCCAGCTATCCCAGCGATACTGTAGGCGCGATCATGACTTCGGACTACGCCGTTCTGAAGGCCGAGCTTTCCGCGACCGAAGCTCTCCAGAAGCTGCGCCAGGAGGCGCTGGACCAGGAAACCATCTACCGCACCTATGTCATCGACTCCGACCGTCGGCTCATCGGGTCTGTCCGGCTGCAGGACCTCTTCCTGGCCCCCGCGAGGGCGCGCGTTGCCGATCTGATGGAGCGCAACACTCACGCCGTCAGCGTCACGGACGACAGGGAGGAGGCGGCGCAGCGCGTCGCCCGCTACGATCTTCTCGCCCTGCCCGTGGTGGATGCAGAGGGGCGCCTTGTCGGTATCATAACCCATGACGACGCGATGGACGTCGTGCAGGAAGAGGCAACCGAGGACTTCCACCGCGTCGGCGCGTCGAAAATGGTGCGCAACATGCGCGACGCGAGCGTCTTCATGCTTTATCGCGCGCGCATCGTATGGCTGCTCCTGCTTGTCTTCGGCAACATCTTCTCGGGCGCCGGCATCGCCTATTTCGAGGACACGATCACGGCCTATGTGGCGCTCGTGTTCTTCCTGCCGCTGCTGATCGACAGCGGCGGAAACGCCGGATCGCAGTCGGCGACGCTTATGGTGCGCTCTCTCGCGACAGGCGAGGTTCAGCTGAATGACTGGAGCTGGATGATCGGCCGCGAAGTGATGGTCGCGGCGCTGATGGGCCTGAGCATGGCCGTGGCGGTGTCGTTGATCGGCATTTTCCGCGCGGGACCGGAAATCGCGGTTGTCGTCGCCACGTCCATGGTTCTCATCGTGATCGTCGGCAGTATCATCGGCATGGCGCTGCCGTTCCTCCTGACGAAGCTCAATCTCGACCCTGCCACTGCAAGCGCACCACTGGTGACCTCCATTGCCGATGCCGCTGGCGTCCTGATTTACTTCGCAATCGCAACGGCGTTCCTTTTTCCTGCTATCTGACCGCAGAGCCCTGGCGTGCATACGCAAAGTGCTGTCGAGAGTTAATCCTGCCCGGAAAGCTTTTCGCCTTGGGTCGCTCGGGCTGAATCATTGCGGCAGCAATGGTTGTCTGGGTCATCGGCGTTCTTGAGTGTCGCTGATCTACTCCTTGCGTCACCACTGCTTGAGATCGAAGATGCCCACCCGTCGAGAAACCATCCTCGCCGCGCTGCACGCGGGGCTCTCGGTACTGCCTGCGACAGCCCTGTGCGGCGAAGTGCTGCCCGAGCGCGTGCCCACCGCCGGTCTGATGATCCTGCGCGATGGCGAGCCGGGGGAACCGGGGGTAACGCTGTCGCCGCTGCGCCACCACTACCTGTACCGGGCCGAGATCGAGGCGGTGGTGCAGGGCCCTGATCGGGACACGACCTTCGCCGCGCTCTGCGCCAGCATCGGCGCTGCAATCTTTGCAGATCGGACGCTGGGCGGCCGTTGCGACTGGATCGAGGCCGAGGCCCCACGGCAGATATGTAAACCATGGTCGTCACCGTCCCATAGTGACCTGCTTAGCCCGACGAGGTCGGGGGGGCGTCTCGGGCGCAAAGCAGATTCTCCCGTTTTCAGGGCTCTCCAAAGATTTTCCGGAGAGAAACATGGAGATGCGAGTGAAGATGGGCACAGTTGTGCCGAAGATGGGCACAGTTTTGCACCTGGACGGCATTCCGGACGATTGTCGAGGTGCGATGGCGCGCCCTTCGTTGAAATGCCCGAACCCTTCCGCGCGCTGCAAGCGAAGATATTGCGTCAGCCCGGCGGCGACCGCGAAATGGTCGATATCTTGTCGCTGGTCTCGGGCACCACGAGATTGCCTTTGCGCAGCTGCTTGCGCCAATCGTAGATCTGCCAACGTGTCGTGCCAGACCGGCGCGCAACATCAGCGACCGTCACGCCGGGCATCATGCTCTCAGCCGCGATCCGCGCCCGCTCTGCCTTCGTGCGCCGCCGACGACCGCTCGGCCCCTCGATCACCTCCAGCCGGGAAACTCCAACACCCCTTGAGCCGTCCAAATGGACGCCCATTTCGCCGTCTCTCTCCAAATCCAAACCCTCCGCTGCACATGTGCGCGGAGAATGCTGGCTTCAGGTCAGAAATGGCAGGAGGGGATCGGCGTCGCGCTTACGATCGTCCTGCGCATTCTGCCGATGTTGTCGCTGGTGATGTCCGCAGGGGCATTGCAATGAGCACACTCGGCCTGTGGTTGCCAATCGCAGAAGGTCGAAGCGTGCATGCCAGAGCAGCAGACTCGTGGGCACCTCGATTTTTCGCCGTTTTCCGCTGTTCAGGGGCAATATGGCTGCCTGACGCGTGCAGGAAGCGGCTTGCTGAGATGTTTGGCCGCGTAGTCAGCGACCGTTTCG
>SLQN01000276.1 GCA_007131465.1 Paracoccaceae bacterium | reverse complement strand
CAATCGGGCAGCGACCGCATCCTGAAGGCAATGAACCGCAAGCACACGGCAGCCGAGTATTTGGACCTGATCGCGCGTCTGCGTCAAGCGCAGCCTGATCTGCTGCTGTCGGGCGATTTCATCGTGGGCTTCCCCGGCGAGAGCGAACAGGATTTCGATGCGACGATGGCTCTGGTGCGCGCGGTGGGCTATGGGCAGGCCTACAGTTTCAAATATTCGGCGCGTCCCGGAACGCCTGCCGCCGAACGCGCGGGCGTACCCGACGCGGTCGCCTCGGATCGGCTCTATCGTTTGCAGGCGCTGCTGTCGGATCAGCAGCGCGCCGCGCAAGAGGCGATGATTGGGCGCGACGTTTCGGTGTTGCTGGAAAAGCCGGGGCGTCTGCCGGGGCAGATGGTCGGCAAGTCAGAGCATCTGCACGCCGTTCACATCACCGATCCGCGCGCGCAGATCGGCGATATCGTGCGCGCCCGGATCACCGGGGCCGAGCGCAATTCGCTGGGCGGTGTGCTTGTCTGATCGCTTGGACAGTTTCAGGCCAGATATTGTATCAGCGGGATGACAATTCCCCGAATCTGGGCATGTGACAGCGAATTGAGGAAATCAGCACTTGCGTGAGGCCTGCGCCCTTGGCAGCATCAATCTATCGAGTCGCGGCGTCTTGAGCCGCATATAGGGAGACTTGCTTGGGCATCAGCGCCTTGACCCCCCCGCCCGATCCGCGCACGGTAACCGCTGTGCATCTTGAATTCCCGGACAATCGCCTTCTGGTGGAGCTGTGTGGCGAATTTGATCGCAATCTGACGCATCTGGAAAGCCAGCTTGGCGTGCAGATCCTGCGGCGCGGGAACCAGCTTGACATCATCGGGCAGGACGATGCGCGCAAGCAGGTCGCCGATATTCTGGAGGCCTTGTATCAGCGACTCGAGGACGGGCGCGGCATTGAGAGCGGCGATATCGCGGCACTGATCCGTTTGGGCGGGCAGACCCCCTCGGACGAGACACCGGACGAACAACTGGAGATGTTTCGCACCGGGCGGCTGGAAATCCGCACGCGCAAGAAAATCATCTCGCCCCGCACCAAGGCGCAACAGGATTATACGCGCGCGCTGTTGCTCAACGAGTTGAATTTCGGCATCGGCCCAGCGGGGACCGGCAAGACCTATATTGCGGTGGCCGTGGCGGTGCAGATGTTTTCGGACGGGCTGGTGGACAAGATTCTGCTGTCGCGCCCGGCGGTCGAGGCGGGGGAACGTCTGGGCTTTCTGCCCGGCGACATGAAGGAAAAGATCGACCCCTATATGCAGCCGCTTTATGACGCGCTGAACGACTTCCTGCCCGGCAAGCAGTTGCAGAAACTGATGGAGGAACGCCGGATCGAGATTGCGCCGCTGGCCTTCATGCGGGGGCGGACCCTGTCCAATGCCTTTGTCGTGCTGGACGAGGCGCAGAACGCGACCGAGATGCAGATGAAGATGTTCCTGACCCGCCTTGGCGAAGGGTCGCGCATGGCCATCACCGGCGACCGGTCGCAGGTCGACCTGCCGCGCGGGGTGTCGTCGGGCCTGCGCGCGGCCGAACGGATCCTCGAGGGGGTCGAGGGGATCAGCTTCAGCTATTTCACCTCGGCCGATGTGGTGCGTCACCCGCTGGTCGCCCGCATCATTCAGGCCTACGAGCGGGACGAGGAAAAGAGTGTCTGACACTCCGCTGGTCGAGACGGTCTGCGAGGATGCCCGCTGGAATGAGGACAGCCTTGGGGCCTTGGCCGAGCAGGCGGCGCGCCAGACGCTCGGGCATCTGGGCCTTGCCCCCGCGGGGTTTGAAATCGCGCTTCTGGCCTGCGATGATGCGCGTATCGCCACGCTCAATGCCCAGTTCCGGGACAAGGCTGCCCCGACCAATGTGCTGAGTTGGCCCGCCTGGGACCTTTGCGCGCCCGAAGACGGGGGGCTGCCCGATCTGCCGGATGCAGGCCCGCCCGAAGCCCCCGAACCCCTGGGCGACATTGCGCTGGCCTATGAGACCGTGCGCCGCGAGGCAGAGGCGCAGGGAAAGGCGTTCACCGACCATATCACCCATCTGATCGTGCATTCTGTGCTGCATCTCTTGGGATATGACCATATCCGTGACAAAGATGCCGCGCTGATGGAAGAAACCGAGCGGAAGATACTTGCGCAACTCGGGGTAGCGGACCCATATGAAGACGGGGCTGTATTGTCCCGATGATGCCGGAAAGGACCAATGGGCGACACAAGCGACGGGTCTAGAGCAGCGCAGCGCGCGCTGGAGGACCCACAAGAGACCGATTCACGCGGCCTGTTGGGCCGTCTGTTCGATGCATTCACCCCTGATGACGAGGATGGGCCGGAACGTGCCCGCGCGCTTGGACAGACCCTGCCGGGGCTGGCCAATCTGCAACGGCTCAAGGTCGAGGATGTGGCCATTCCCAAGGCCGAGATCATCGCCCTGGAACAGGGCGCGGATCTGGCCGATATCGTCGTGCAGTTTCGCGACTCGGGCTATTCGCGCATTCCTGTCTATGACGAGACGCTGGATAATCCCCTGGGCCTTCTGCTGCTGAAGGACCTCGCGCTGCGCTATGGTTTCAACGGCCATCACGCGATTGATATGCGCGCGATCCTTCGCCCCATCCTTTATGTCCCGCCATCGATGCCGCTGTCGGTGCTGCTTCGCAAGATGCAGGCCGAGCGGACGCATTTCGCGCTTGTGATCGACGAATATGGCGGAGTTGATGGGCTGGTCACGATCGAGGACCTGCTGGAACAGGTGGTCGGCGAGATCGAGGACGAGCACGATACCGAAGAAGAAGCCGATATCACGCGCGAATCATCCTCAACCTTCTTGGCCAATGCGCGTGCGCCCCTGTCCGATCTTGAGGCCGAACTCGGGTTTACACTGATCGAGGACGCGGAAGATGAGGAGATCGACACGCTGGGCGGGCTGGTCTTTCTGCTCTCGGGACGTGTTCCGGTGCGGGGCGAAGTGATCGCACATCCATCGGGGCTGGAATTCGAGATCATCGACGCCGAGCCGCGCCGTATCAAGCGGTTGCGCGTTCATCTGCCCGAAGCTCTGCGCGACGCCGCACAATGAGCGCGGACCGCTACGTATCGTGACGCGACATCTGGTCTCTGGCCGAGGCGCCGGCATGCTGCGGAGCGGCGGTTTTCTCGCGCTCGGGGTTCTGGCCGCCACGGGGCAAGCACCGCTCGGTTGGTGGGTGGTGTCGCTTGTGGCTCTGAGCGTGTTTTTCGCGGTTTTGGCGTTGACGGCAGGCGCGCGCATCTGGGCTTTGCGGTCATGGCTGGCCGGGACAGGCTATTTCGCGGCGTCCCTGTTCTGGATCGTGGAGCCGTTCCTGATCGCGCCGGAAATTCACGGCTGGATGGCCCCTTTCGCGCTGGCGCTGATGGCGGGTGGCATGGCGCTGTTCTGGGGCCTTGCGGGGGGCGTTGCCGCATGGCTGGCACAGGGTCGCACACGCCTTCTGGCACTGGTCATCCTGATGGTCGCGGCAGAGTTGCTGCGGGGCT
>SLQN01000132.1 GCA_007131465.1 Paracoccaceae bacterium | reverse complement strand
GATCAGCGCGCCAAGGATCGCGCCATAGATCGTGCCGATCCCGCCTGCCAGCGCCGTGCCGCCGATGACGGCTGCCGCGATGACGCGCAATTCATCCAGCGTGCCGATATCGTTGGAATGGTTGGTCAGCCGCGCCGAGGCCACGACCGCGGATATCGCACAGAGCGCGCCCATGATCGCAAAGACCTTCACGGTCAGCAGACGGGTGTTGATGCCCGAGAGTTCCGCCGCCTGCGGGTTGCCGCCGGTGGCGAAGATATAGCGCCCCAGCGCCGTGCGCCGGGCGATGACGGTCATCACGATGGCAACCACGATCAGCAGCAGCACCGAGATCGGCAGGCCATAGGCGGCGGTGAAGCCCTCGGGCATGACCTCGCCGCGCGCCTCGAAGTCGCGGCGCAGGCGGGCTGCCGGCACTTGATAGGAATTCAGAACGGCCACCAGCCCCAGAATGGCCCCTGCGATGATCGCCCCCATCGCCATCTCGGCCCAGAGCGGCTTGACGGGAAACTCATGTCGCAGCTTGTCGCGCCGCTTGGCCCAGAGGGCGGCCAGCGCCGCGATGGTTGCGGCAATCCCGATCACCCAGGACCAGAATTCGCCCATCGTCCCGTTGATTCCGCCGAACATCTGGAAGGTCTGGTCCAGCGGGCCGATGGTCTGGCCATTGGTCAGATACCAGGCCGCGTTGCGCCAGACCAGCAGCCCCCCCAGCGTGACGATGAAGGCCGGGATCAGCAGATAGCCTGTCAGCCAGCCCTGAAACGCCCCGATCAGCGCGCCTGTGATCAGCCCCGCCCCGATTGCCAGCCACGGGATCAGCGGATGGCCCAGCGGCAGGCCCAGAAACTGCGGCAGCCACGCGGTCTGCATCATCGCCATGACCGCTGAACAGGTCGCCAGAAGCGCACCCACCGACAGGTCGATATGGCGGGTGACGATCACGAAAACCATGCCGGTGGCCATGATCGCCACGCTGACAGTCTGGATTGTCAGGTTGAAGACGTTGCGCGGGGTCAGGAACCGCCCGTCTGTCAGGACATTGAACACCACCGCCACCAGAATGAAGGCGCCGATCATGCCCAGAAGGCGGGTATCGAGTTCGAGCGTGTCGAACAGGCTTTTGCGCTGGGGCTTCCGGTCAGCGGATAAGCTGCGGGAGGCAGTGTCGGGGGTGCTCATGGGGCATTGTCCTGACTGTCAGGGCCGTGCGCGTGGCACAGGCGAAGGACCGGAAAGGCGCATGACTGCGGCTGACCTTTTGGGGTCAATGCGGGGCGGCACGCATGCCGCCCCAATGTGTTGACGCTTTGGCTGCGCTCAGTTGCAGGGCGCGGGGCCGCCGCTGACGCCCTGGCACAGGGCTTCCTGGCTGATCCAGCCCGCATCCACGACCACCGACAGGTTGTCGGCTGTTATCGGGACGGGTTCAAGGAACATCGACACCATTTCCGTCCCGGCGGGCGAGGTCCACATGCCAGCCCCCTCGATATCGGTCATGGCTGTGCCGGCGGCCAGTTGCACGGCGATCTCTGCTGCTGCGCGACCAAGGTCGCGCGCGTCCTTCCAGACGGAAACGGTCTGCGTGCCCAGTGCGATGCGGTTCAGCGCCGCATGGTCGCCATCCTGCCCCGAGACCGGAATGCCGTCCATGCCCTGCGCGGTAAGGGCTGCGACAACCCCGCCTGCCGTGCCGTCATTCGAGGCCACGACCGCATCGACCATATTGTCCTGTGCGGTCAGGATCTGTTCCATGTTGCGCTGGGCATTGGCGGGCAGCCAGCCGTCGGTATAGGCTTCGCCCACGATGGTAATGTCGCCCGCATCAATCGCGGCCTGCAGAACTTCCTGCTGGCCCCCGCGCAGGAAATCCGCGTTCGGGTCTGTGGGCGAGCCCTTGATCATGACATAGTTGCCGTTTGGCGCTTGCTCGAGCACCGCGCGGGCCTGCATCCGGCCCACTTCGACATTGTCGAAGGTCAGGTAGAAGGCGCGGTCATCCTCGATCAGGCGGTCATAGGCGACAACCGGGATGCCTTCATCTGCGGCGGCCTGCACGGCCGGGCCGATGGCTGCGGCATCCTGCGCCAGAACGATCAGGGCATCCACGCCCTGCGCCAGCAGGCTTTCGATGTCGGACAGTTGCTTGGAGGCCGATGACTGCGCATCCGCCGAGAGATAGGCCGCGCCTGCCGCATCAAGCGCGGCGCGAATCGCAGCTTCATCGGTCTGCCAGCGTTCTTCCTGAAAGTTGGACCAGCTTACGCCGACAGTCAGCGACTGCGCGACGGCGGATGTGCTGAAGCCAAGGGTTGCGACAATTGCCGCAGTCAAAATTCTCTGCATGTGTTCCTCCCTGAACAAGTCCCGGCGGACAGGTTGGACTGCCTGACCGGACAGGAGCAATACTGTCCATATATTATTCGCCTGTCAAACTAAATAAACCGAATTGCGTCAGGAATTCTGACCGATTAGGGGTCTTTCGCGGCTTGGCGCAATATTTTCCAGATGTTTTCGCCCAGATTCAGTGTTATTACTTTACTGGATGAAGTTATTTATGGCCGCGAGGAGAGGACTGCAATGACGCCGCATCTGGCCGGAGTCGGCACCCCGGAGGGACAGGACAAGGCGGGCTGTGGCCCGGTTCTGGCCAATATCGCGCCTGTGCCGCGCCCCTTGCGGCAGATGCTGTTCGAATATGTGCGCGCCCACGGCAAGACCACCCGCGCCGACATGGTGCGCGCGCTTGGGGTCAGCGCCGCCTCGATCAGTGCTGTCACGGCGGACCTGATCACCGAGGGGTTCCTGCGCGAAACCAGCCCCTCGCCCGTGCCCGACAGTGACCAGCCCCGGATCGGGCGCGGCCGCCCGCCAGTGGAACTGGAGGTCGTGGCCGAGGCCTTCCATGTGGTCGGCATGAAACTGGGCGACCAGCGCCACACGGCGGTCCTGAGCGATTTCGCAGGCCGCCGGATTGCCGAGGCCGAGGTGCCGACCCGGCCCAACCGCAAGAGCCCGGCGATTCTGGTGGCCGAGGCCCGGGTGCTGATGGACAAGCTTCTGTCCTCGCAGGGGATGCAGTTGCGCGATATCGCCGCGATCGGGGTCGGAATGGCGGGGATGGTGGACCATGACACCGGCAATGTGCCCTGGTCGCCCATGCTCGATGCGCCGGGCACAGGGCTTGGTGCGCGGTTTCAGGATGCGTTCGGCGTGCCGACCAGTCTGGACAATGATGCCAACCTGCTGACGCTGGCGGAACTGTGGTTCGGGGGCGGGCGGCAGAAATCGGACTTCGCGGTTGTCACCATCGAACATGGGGTCGGCATGGGGCTGGTGCTGTTCAACCAGCTTTACCGGGGCGCGCGCGGGGTCGGGCTGGAACTGGGCCATACCAAGGTGCAACTGGACGGGGCCTTGTGCCGCTGCGGCAAGCGCGGCTGTCTGGAAGCCTATGTCGCCGATTATGCGCTGGCGCGCGAAGCGGCCACGGCGCTGGACCAGCACGAAAGCCGCTCTGAGAGCCCGCTTGCGCTGCTGGAAGACCTGTTTGCCGAGGCGCGGCG
>SLQN01000392.1 GCA_007131465.1 Paracoccaceae bacterium | reverse complement strand
GAGGGGTCGATGACGGGGAAGTCGGTGCCGTCACGGGGGGCGACCCACTGGCCGCCGATGTAGAATTCGCGCTTCTCGAGCATGGGCTCTCCCTTTCGTTTGGCCGCAAGGTGGCACCGCGCCCGCGGGGTCGCAAGGGGGGCGAAAGGGCACCGGCCGAGGGCGGGGCCGTCAGGCGGTGTCCGGGGCAACCGCTTCGGCGCGCACGCCGGCGATCTGATCGCGGTCGCGCCCGGCTTGTGCCGCCAGCACGAGGGCCGCGAAGAGCGCCCTGTGGCGGCGGGCATAGAAGAGGTGCTCGGGGTGCCACTGCACCCCCAGGGCGAAGGGATCCACGCTGCGCTCGATCGCCTGGATCATTCCGCCCTCGTCCCGGGCGGCGACGCGGAGGTCGGGGCCGAGGCGGTCCACGGCCTGGGTGTGCAGGGCGTTGACGCGCATCCGCGCCGTGCCTGCAACGCGGGCCAGCAGGCTGTCGGGGATCACCTGCACGGTCTTGCGCGGCAGGATGGTGCGGCGGAAGCGGCTGTCGGGGAACTCGGCATAGGCGTCCTGATGCAGGCTGCCGCCCAGCGCAACGTTCAGCATCTGCGCGCCGCGGCAGATCCCCAGCACGGGCTTGCCGGCGGCCAGCGCCGCCAGCACCAGCCGGCGTTCCAGCGCGTCGCGGTCGGGGTCGAGCCGCGCCGTCGCCACCAGCTGGCCGCCATAGAGGTCTGGCGAGATGTCGTCCCCGCCCCCCACGATCAGCCCGTCGACATCGGCGATGTCGGCGGGGCGCGCCGTGTCCCACCGCACCCCGCGCCCGCCGGCGAGCCACAGGTTCAGCGCCACCAGCGGAAAGATCCGCCAGCCAGACCGGCGCGATGTGGTCACGCCGATCCGCGGGCGCCGCCGTCGGGCTGCGCGGTGGCCGGTACGCGGAGCGGCCTGGCGGGGCAGGGGAACGTCGGACGACATGCGCCAAGCCTGGGCCGAAACGCGCGCCGCGCCAACCCGCTTCGCCCCGGCGGCCGGTTTTTCGCCGTGGCGCAGGGGGCGGATGGTTGTTCGTGCAGCTTTGCCGGCCGCCCCCCGCGCGGCCTCAGCGCGGTCCGGGATCAGCGAGCGGCGCCGTGGCGCGGGCGTGACCGGCGCGGACCGCATCGGTGCACAGGGCGGCCAGTTCCTTGCGGTCGGGGACATCCGCGACGCGCAGGGGGGGGTGGAAGATCACATCGACGCCGGCCCCGCCGGGCGCTGCCAGCACCTGCAGCAGGTGGCCGCCAAAATCCATGTCGCCCCACCAGGCGTGGAACCGGGGGTCCTGGGCCGGTGGCGCGTGGTATCGCAGGGTGACGGGCTGGACCTGCAGCAGATCGCGCAGTCCGTCGCGGAAGAAGGCGGCGAAGAGGGTCGGCTTGAAGGGCAGCACCCGGAGCCCATCGGTGCTGGTGCCCTCGGGGAACACAAGCAGCCGGTGGTTGGCGCGCAGCCGTGCCTCCAGCAGCAAGGCCTGGGCGGCGGCGTCGCGGGCGGTGCGGGTCACGAACACCGTGCCGGTGGCGCGCGCAAGCCAGCCGATGCCGGGCCAGCGCGCCACCTCGGCCTTCGACACGAAATAGAGCGGTGCCTGCGCGTTGAGGACATAGATATCCAGCCAGGAGACATGGTTGGCCACCATCGCCCCGCGCCCACGCAGCGGCGTGCCGGTGACCCGGACCCGCAGCCCGAGGCCGCGCAGCGCAATACGGCACACCGCCACCGTGATCCAGGGCGTGACCGGGCGGCGCAGGCCGAAGAGCGGCCGTTCCACCAACCGCAGCAGCAGGAGGAGCCCAAGCCCCCCGAAGGTCACCCCCCCCACCAGACCCCCGCGCAGCAGGACACGCGCCCAGCCGGCTGCCCCGTTGGGCGGGGCCGCTGGCGGCGGGTCGGGCGAGTGCCAGGTGGGGCTCATGGCCTCCGACGGGCCGGGCGTGGCGGGGGGCTCATCCGGCGGCCTCGTGGCGGCGCAGATAGTGGCTGCGGTGGATCTCGGACATGCGCGCGGTGTCCATCAGCACGCAGACATCGGTGGTGTTGAACGGACGGTCGATGAACGCCCCCTCACCCACGACACCGCCGAGCCGCAGATAGGCGCGCAGCAGAGCGGGCATCTGCGCGAGGGCCGCGCGGCGGTCCACCGCCTCGGCCGGCATCAGGTCCATGCTTTGGAAATGCGCGGGATGCGCCCGGACCCGCAGTGGCGGCGGGGCGAGGTGGAAATGGTGCAGGCAGGCCAGCGGTTGGCGCAGCGCCTGCGGGTCGGTGCCGTGGAAGGAGGCGACTCCGAACAGCACCTCGATCCCGCGGTCCAGCACATAATCCGCCAGCGCGTTCCAGATCAGGAACATGGCCGGCCCCCCGCGATAGTCGCGGTGCACGCAGGAGCGCCCCAGTTCCAGCACCCGCCGGCCCGAGGCGCGCAACGGGGTCAGATCGTATTCGCCATCGCAATAGAACCGCCCCAGCGCGGCCGCGCGGTCACCGGGCAGCAGCCGATAGACCCCCACCACATGGTCCAGCGCCTCGGAATCCCGGCGCGTGTCCACCAGCAACAGATGGTCGAAATGGTCGTCCAGCTCGTCGCGCTCCAGCCGGGCGTGGTGGTCCACCAGCGCACCGTCGCCGCCCAGCTCGTCGATGAACACGGCATAGCGGAGGCGCTGGGCTGCGCGCATGTCGTGGTCGTCCTGGGCGAGGCGCAGCTGGAACTGCGGCGCGTGGACGGTCATCGGGGCGCCCTCCTGCGGCGGTGCGGGCCGCTGCGGTTACGGCCCGGGGTCCAGACCTAAGGCATCGGCGCATTGGTCGCAACTTCCGGGCGCTAAACCTTGCGTTGCGTTAACCGGCCGTTAACCTCTTCAGGGTGCATCATCGGAGGTGCTGACCAGCTGAAGTTCGACCCGGGAGCCGTCGATGACGACCTTTCCTTCCTCGGCGAACGACACGGTGATCCGTGTGCCGATGCAGGATTGCACCTGCCCCAGGCCCCAGTCGGGCTGGGCCGGGTTGCGCACCAGCATGCCCGGTCCCAGGATCGCGTTCGCACCCAGCATCACCCGCCCCACCCTTTTCAGACCCCAAGACCGGAGCTCGTCGTGGAGGATATCGTTGCGCACGCCATGGACAAGGACAACGACGGCGGGGAGCCAGATCTCGCGGCCCTGATCGGCTCGCGCATCTGCCATGACCTGACCAGCCCGCTGGGCGCGATCGCCAACGGGCTGGAGCTTCTGGAGCTCAGCGGCCAGACCGGCAGCCCCGAGATGACGCTGATTGCCCAGAGCGTGGTCCACGCCAAGGCGCGGGTGCAGTTCCTGCGCGTGGCCTTCGGGGCGGCGGGGGCCGGGCACCGCATGGGCGGGGCGGAGCTGTCGGGCCTGGTGGCCGACCACACCCGCGGCGGGCGGGTGCAGGTCGACTGGCCCCCGGCGACCGATGTGCCGCGCCCCGAGGCCAAGCTGGCGTTTCTGATCCTGATGTGCCTGGAGACGGTGCTGCCCTTTGGCGGTCAGATCGCGGTCGTGCGCGACGGCCGCTGG
>SLQN01000410.1 GCA_007131465.1 Paracoccaceae bacterium | reverse complement strand
CGGGCGCGGCTATGTGCTGCGCCGGATCATGCGCCGCGCGATGCGCCACGCGCATATGCTGGGCGCTGCGGATCCGGTAATGCACCGCCTCGTGCCTGCGCTGGTGACGCAGATGGGCGGGCATTACGCCGAGTTGCGCGATGCGCAGGCACTGATCACCGAAACTCTGCGCGCCGAGGAAACCCGCTTTCGCCAGACCCTGGATCGCGGGCTGAAACTGCTGGATGCAGAGCTTGAGGGGCTGGACGAGGGCGCGACCCTGCCGGGGGCTGCGGCCTTCAAGCTGTATGACACGTTCGGCTTTCCGCTGGACCTGACACAGGATGCGCTGCGCGAGCGCGGGCGCGCGGTCGATGTGGCGGGCTTTGACGCGGCGATGGCCGAGCAGAAGGCGCGGGCACGGGCAAGCTGGGCCGGGTCGGGCGAGGCGGCAGATGCCACGATCTGGTTCGATCTGGCCGAACGGCACGGCGTGACCGAATTTCTGGGCTATGACATGGAACGCGCCGAAGGCCAGGTTCTGGCGCTGGTGGCGGACGGGGCCGAGGTTGCAGAGGCGACGGGCGAGGTGCAGATCATCGTCAACCAGACGCCATTCTACGCCGAATCCGGGGGGCAGGTGGGCGATACCGGATACATCCGGTCGGCAACCGGCATGGCAGCGGTGTCGGACACGCGCAAGATGGCGGGCGTTTTCGTGCATGTCGCGCGTGTCACCGAAGGCGTGATCACGCGCGGCCAGCCGGTCAAGCTGGAGGTGGATCACACCCGCCGCAGCGCCATCCGCGCCAATCATTCGGCGACGCATCTGCTGCACGAGGCGCTGCGCCGGGCACTGGGCGAGCATGTCGCGCAGAAAGGATCGCTCAATGCCGCGGACCGGCTGCGGTTCGACTTCAGCCACGGCGCGGGTCTGTCAGTGATGGAACTTGCAACTGTCGAAGCCGAGGTCAACAGCTTCATCCGCCAGAACGCCCCGGTCGGCACACGCATCATGACCCCGGACGAGGCGCGGGCACTGGGCGCACAGGCGCTTTTCGGCGAGAAATACGGCGAGGAGGTGCGCGTTGTCTCGATGGGGGTGGAGGCCAATTCCGGCAAGGGGCCTGACGGCCACACCTATTCGCTGGAACTGTGCGGCGGCACGCATGTCGCGCGCACGGGCGATATCGGGGCGTTCGTCTGTCTCGGCGATTCCGCGTCATCCGCCGGGGTGCGGCGGGTCGAGGCGCTGACGGGCCAGGCGGCGCTGGATCATCTGCGCGCGCAGGACAGCCGCCTTGCCACTGTCGCAGGGATGCTGAAAGCCCCGGCGCAGGACGTGCCGGACCGGGTGAAGGCGCTGATGGACGAACGCCGCGCGCTGGCCAACGAGGTTGCGCAACTCAAGCGTCAGATCGCGATGGGGGGCGGCGACGGGCCGGATGAGGCCGCACAGGAAATTGGCGGCATCAAGCTGATTGCGCGGGTCATGTCGGGGGTGACCGGCAAGGATTTGCCAGCGCTGATTGATGCGATGAAGGACAGGCTCGGGTCGGGTGCAGTGGTTCTGATCGCGGATACGGGCGGAAAACCGGCGGTCGCGGCGGGCGTAACGCAAGACCTGACCGCGCGGCTGTCTGCTGTCGATCTGGTGCGCGCGGCAGTGGGCGCGCTGGGGGGCAAGGGTGGCGGTGGACGGGCTGACATGGCGCAGGGCGGCGGGGCCGATATTGCCGGGGCGGAGGCTGCTCTGGCGGCAGTCGTGGCGCAGATTGAAGGAGTGGAAGCATGACTGCCTTGTGGATTGCCCATGTCGAGGTGACGGATGCAGAGGCTTACGGCGAATATGCAAAGCGCGCGACAGTCGCGATTGCCGCACATGGCGGGGTGTTTCTGGCCCGGGCAGGACGGTATGTGCAACTTGAAGGGCGCGACCGCGCGCGCAATGTCGTCGCGCGCTTCCCGTCGCTGGCGGCGGCAGTCGCCTGCTACAACTCGCCCGAATATCAGGACGCGCTGAGTTATGCCAAGGATGCCGCCGAGCGCGATCTGGTGGTGGTAGAGGAATCCACGCCGGGCTGAGGCACTACGCCGTCATGCCCGGTTGCGGGGCGATCTGGCGCGCGCGCTGCAACAGGTCCTCTCCTGCTGCGCACAGATGCTGGTGCAGATCATCAAACCACGCGCCGCCTGCGCTGGTCCTGCGCCGCACAAGCGCCAGGTGGCGGGCGGGCTGCGGTGCAGGGAATCGGCGCAACTGCATCTCCGGCGTGGCGGCGGTTTCGGCAGGAAGGGCGATTTCGGGCAGGAATGTCAGCCCGAACCCCTGCGCCACCAGCCCGCACAGCGTTCCCAGCGACGACGCGCCAAGGTCCAGCCGCGTCTGGCGGCGGTCAAGCTGGCAGAACTCCAACGCCTGATCGGCAAGGCAATGGCCTTCATCCAGCAGCAGCAGGTGATCAGGGCGCAGCGCCATCGGGCGCATCGCATCGGGTTCTTCGCCAAATGCCTCCAGCCGCGTGCGCGACCCCGCCAGCAAGAAATGATCCGCGAACAGCCAGGTGGCATGCAGGTCGGGCGCGGCGGGCGGATCGGCCAGCACGACCGCGTCCAGCCGCCCGTCGCGCAAGGCGGCCAGCAGGTCGGCGGTCTGCGCCTCGCGCAGGCGCAGGTCGCGGGTGATGTCGGCAGCGCGCAACCGCGCCAGCATGCCCGCCAGCAGATAGGGCGCGACCGTGGGGATCATGCCGACATTCAGTGCCGCGCCAAGGCTGGCATGCTTGGCCGTGGCTTCCAGTTCCATCGCCTCGGACAGGATGCGCTCGGCCCGTTCCAGAACTGCGCGCCCTTCGCGTGTCAGCCGCAGGTCGCGCGGCAGTCGTTCAACCAGCCGCACCCCTAGAATGCCCTCCAACTCCTTGATCTGCATGGACAAGGCGGGTTGCGTGACATTCACCAGTTCCGCCGCGCGCCCGAAATTGCGGGTCTGCGCCAGCGCGCGGAAATACACAAGATGTTTCAGCGTGATCCGCATGACCCGCCCATCAGGCCGCTAGAGCCGCGCCAGCCGGTCCAGCAGCAGCGCAAAGAACCCGTCCGCATCAACGTCACCGATGAAGGTAGCGTTGGCGGGTCGCTTCGTCACGCGCCACCAGTCGGCCACCGTCATGCCCAGGGTCAGGTCCGACCCGGTTTCGATCTCGACATTGATCTCGCGCCCGGAAAACAGCTCCGGGCGCAGCAGGTAGGCGACCGTGCAGGGGTCATGCAGCGGCGCCCCGTCCGAGCCGTATTTTTCCTTGTCAAACCGCTCGAAGAAATCGGTCCAGCTTGCGACGGCTGGCCCGACGCGCCCTGGCAGGGCACGAAACGCCTCGACCCTCGTGCGCGTGGTCAGGGCCTTGTGGGTCACATCCAGCGGCATCACCACCAGCGGCACGCCCGCGCCAAAGACGATCTTGGCGGCCTCGGGATCGACATAGATGTTGAACTCGGCAGTCGGGGTGATGTTGCCGACCTCGAAATAGGCCCCGCCCATCAGCACGATCTCCTGAATGCGCGGGATGATGTCGGGCGCGCGCTGCAT
>SLQN01000136.1 GCA_007131465.1 Paracoccaceae bacterium | reverse complement strand
TGATGCAGCTTGCGGTGGTGGATGAGGTTCCCTTCCACCATGTCTATCTGCATGGCCTTGTGCGCGACGCCAAGGGCAAGAAGATGTCGAAAAGCCTTGGGAATGTCGTTGATCCACTGGAAATCATTGACGAATACGGCGCGGACGCGCTGCGCTTCACGAATGCGTCCATGGCCAGCCTCGGCGGCGTGCTGAAACTCGATACGCAACGCATTGCGGGCTACCGGAATTTCACCACGAAGCTATGGAATGCCTGCCGCTTTGCGGAAATGAACGGGGTCTGGGACGGGCATGCGACGCAAAGCGCGCCGCCCGCAGCGACGGCCACGGTCAACCGCTGGATCATCTCCGAGACCGCGAAAGTGCGTGAGGCGGTCGATGCGGCGCTGGCGGACTATCGTTTCAACGATGCTGCCAACGGGCTTTATGCCTTTGTCTGGGGCAAGGTCTGCGACTGGTATGTGGAATTCGCCAAACCGCTGTTCGACGGGCCGGATGCGGCCGAGACACGCGCGGTCATGGCCTGGGTGCTGGACCAGTGCATGATCCTGCTGCATCCGATGATGCCCTTCATCACGGAAGAACTCTGGGGGCTGACCGGCAAGCGGGCGAAGCTTTGTGCCCATGCCGACTGGCCGGACTATGGCGCGGATCTGGTCGATGAGGCTGCCATGCGCCAGATGCGCTGGGTGATCGGGCTGATCGAGGGCATCCGCTCGGCCCGCGCGCAGTTGCGCGTGCCGGTGGGGCTGAAGCTGAACATGGTGCAGCTTGATCTGGACACTGAGGGCCGCGCGGCGCTGTCGCACAATCTGGCGCTGGTAACAAAACTGGCGCGCATTGCTTCGCTGGAGGAGGCGGAGCGGCTGCCGCAAGGATCGATCACAGTGACCGTCGAAGGCGGCACGTTCGGGCTGCCGCTGGAGGGGGTGATCGATATCGCCGCCGAGCGCGACCGGCTGGAGAAGACCTGCGCCAAGGCGGAAAAGGAGCTTGGCGGCATTGAGGGCCGGTTGCGCAACGCGCAATTCGTGGCCAGCGCGCCGGAGGAGGTGGTGCGCGAGGCACGCGCGCGTGCCGAGGCGCTGCGCGAGGAGATCACGCGTTTGCGCGGCGCGATCGGGCAACTCGAGAGCGTGGGCTAGGGGCGCGAGGGGGGCGGACTTGCCCCCCATCGAGGGGGGACGCGTCCGCATCGGGGCCTTTGGCCCCTCGCGCTCTGGTCAGGCCGGGCGGCGATTGGGGAGAAAATCAACGCAGATCTCGCCCATCTCGGGCAGGGTCAAAAGGCTTTGCGTGCAGTGGCAATAGCTGGCAGGCTCTGCAATCTGACAATGGCTGCAGTCGGCGCAACTGCCGAAGACCGGGGCGTCGCGGCTTTGGGCGAGACGGGCAACTGCCTGATCAAGCGCGTCTGAAAGCGATCGACGGGTCGTCGGGTCGAGTTGTTCGAGCACGCGGCGCAGAGCGCGCAGAGGATCATGTTGGAGCATCTGCCTGCCCGCGGCGGTCACCTCGATCAGGGTACTCCGCCCGTCAGTTGCATGGCTCTGGCGGGCAAGAAGACCCAGCGCCACCATCGATTTGACCGTCTGCGAAGCGGTCCCCCGCGTGGTGGCATGGAAATCCGAGAAGGCCGAAGGCGTGCGCGAAAAGCGGTTTGCGCGGGCGAAATAGCGCAGCGCGGTCCATTGCGCTGCTGTCAGGCTGTGCGCTGGTCCACCGGGAGGGCCGGCATGCGCGGGCGATTGGCCCAGCCGGGCCAGATAGACGATCATGTCGGCCAGATGGTCGCCGGATGCGGAAAACGCGCTGTTCATGCGGGGCACATAGGCAGGCAGGGTCGAGTTGACAAGCCCGGCGCTGAAATGGTAGCGATACGATAATATATCGACTCCAAACAAAGGTCGTTCTCATGGAACCTCGTGATCCCCGCACCAGTCGTTTCATCCGCGAGGCGATGGCCAGTGAAATGCTGGATGCAGAAACCGAGCAGCGCCTTGCTTTCGCATGGCGCGACAACCGCGACGAGGCGGCGCTGCATCGGCTGATTACGGCCTATGGGCGGCTTGCGATCTCGGTGGCGACGCGGTTTCGCCGCTACGGGCTGCCGCTGGACGACCTGATCCAGCAGGGCAATCTGGGCCTGATGCGCGCGGCCGAGAAATACGACCCCGAGAATGGTGCGCGGTTTTCCACCTATGCGGCCTGGTGGATCCGCGCTTCGATGCAGGAATATGTGATGCGCAACTGGTCGGTGGTGCGCACGGCAACGAATGCCTCGCAGAAAAAGCTGTTCTTTCATCTACGCAAGGTCCTGCTGAAGCTCGACGATGGCGCGGTGCGCAATGAGACCCTGAGCCGGTCCATCGCGCGCGAACTGGATGTGCCCGAGGCGCAGGTGGAGATAATGCTCGGGCGGATGTCCGGACAGGACCTGTCGCTCAACACCCCGCAGGGTGAAGGTGAGGATGGCCGCGAATGGATGGATGCAATCGAGGACAGCAGCGTCGAGACCGAAGCTGCCGTGCTGAATGACCTGGAAACCCGGCGTCGGCGTCGGCTTCTCTATTCCGCCGTGCATGCCTTGCCCGAGCGCGAGCGGCGCATCATCGCCGAGCGCCACCTGAGCGACAGCCCGCGCACCCTGGCCGAGATCGGGTTCGATATGGGGATTTCGAAAGAACGTGTGCGCCAGTTGGAAGAGCGCGCTATGACCCGGATTACGCATGCCGTGCGCGCGGCGGCGGAGATTTCAGTTCCGGCTTGAACACGGGTCTGCGTCATGTCACCAGTACCCCAGAAACAAGGGGACAATCGCAGATGCATCATGCTGATCGCCGCTTGCAGCGCATCGGATTTGTGCTGTCAACGATCCTTGGTGTAATTGCAACTTTCGGGCTGTTGCTCCCCGCCTCGGTGTCTCCGGTCTCGGTAGGGGTCGGTGTCGACAAGGTGGTCCATTTTCTGATCTTTTTCGTCGTCGCCCTTCCATCGCTGATGACTGGCCCGCGCAACTGGATCTGGCTTGTCCCTGTCATCATCGCTTTCGGTATCCTGATCGAACTGATCCAGCCCTATTTCGGACGGGGTGCAGAGGTTGGCGATGCTGTTGCCAACGCCGTTGGGGCATTATGCGCTGTGCCGGTGGGGCACCTGGCGCATCGCGCCTGGCTACAACCCCGGCAGATGGCCAAGAACGAACGGGCCAAGCGCGATCGTGGATTGCGTGACCGACAGCGGTAACGTGATCTCGCCGGTCTCCCGATCAGCCTGCGCCGCGAGGAACATTCCTGCCAGCATCACGGCATCGCGCTCCAGCAGGTCCGACGCGCCAAGAAGCTTGTGCAGACCTTGCCATGTCTTGCTGTGCAGGGTGAGTTGGCCATCAAAGAGGCCGGAGTCACTGCGCTGGACCGCGCCGGACAGGGTGAGGCCGAGATCACCCCAGTCAAGCCGGAGGCTGGTCAGGTCCAGCTGTTGCAGGGAAGGCGCGGCATCGCGCAGCGCGATCGGGCCGGTAAATGTGAGGCCCGCGTCAAGGGAAATATTCTCGATCCGGGCGGGAAG
>SLQN01000263.1 GCA_007131465.1 Paracoccaceae bacterium | reverse complement strand
GGTGGCCACCAGCCCGGCATGCGCGATATCGACCTGTGCGACCGGATGCTGGGCGCGGTGCGCGCGGCCATCGGCACGCGCGCGGACATCCTGATGGGCACGCATGGCCAGTTCACGCCTGCCGGCGCGATCCGGCTTGGCGCGGTGCTGGAGCGTCACCAGCCGCTGTGGTTCGAGGAACCCGTGCCCCCCGACGACATTCCCGGCATGGCAGAGGTCGCGCGCGCGGTGCGCATCCCTGTCGCTACGGGCGAGCGGCTGTGCACGCGGGCCGAATTCGGCGCGGTCCTGCGCGCGGGCGCGGCCAGCATCCTGCAACCGGCGCTGGGGCGCGCGGGGGGGATATGGGAGGTCCGGAAAATAGCCGCGCTGGCCGAATGTTTCGGCGCGCAACTGGCCCCGCATCTTTATGCCGGGCCGGTCGAATGGGCCGCGAATATCCAGCTTGCCGCCACGATCCCCAACCTGCTGATGATCGAGTGTATCCAGACGGGCGGCCATTTTCATCTGCCGCTGATCGGACACACGCTACGGGTCGAGGACGGGTTCGTCACCCCCCCCGTCAGTCCGGGCCTTGGAATTTCCTTTGACGAGGATCTCGCCCGCGCGCATCCCTATGATGGAACGGACCTGCATCTGCAGATGCAGGAAGACCCCTGCGACTATGAAAATGGCAATAGTTTTGAAGGAGGTGCGCCCAGAGACTGACGGTCGGGATTAAAGGTTAGGTCAACCGACAAAAGGGTTGTAATACGACAAGATGTCGTTTTTGATCCAAGACATGAAAACAAGCACATGACCCAGCGCCGATAGCACCGAATTGCGAAAGGGTCAGGCAGAGAAACCGGCCAGAAGGGCCGAACCAGACAGGGAGTTGAGTGATGACACAGAAGAAACGCAAGGCCACCGAATTGCACCATGCCGCGAAGATGTATGCGCGCGAATGCCGCGAGGGCAAGCTGAGCCGCCGCGAATTCCTGACCCGCGCCACGGCGCTGGGTGTCGCGGCCCCCACGGCCTATGGGCTGATCGGGCTGGCCGCGCCAGAGGCACAGGCACAGACCGCGCAGATGGGCGGTACACTGCGCATGCAGATGGATATCAAGGCCCAGCGCGACCCGCGCACATGGGATTGGTCGGAACTGGCTAATGTCTGCCGTGGTTGGCTGGAATGGCTGGTCAGCTACGAGCGTGACGGCTCGGTGAAGCCGGTGCTGCTGGAAAGCTGGGAGGCCAATGACGACGCCACGGTCTACACACTGAACGTGCGCCCCGGCGTGACCTGGAACAACGGTGATGCGTTCACCTCGGCCGATGTGGCGCATAACATCGAGCGCTGGTGCGATGCCTCGGTCGAGGGCAATTCCATGGCCGGACGCATGAGCGCAATTTCGGAAGATGGCCAGTTGCGTGAAGGTGCGATCGAGATCGTCGACGACCTGACCCTGCGCCTGCATCTGTCCAGTCCCGATATTGCGATCATTGTCAACATGTCCGATTACCCCGCCGCCGTGGTCCATCCGTCCTTTACCGGCGATGACCCCGTGGGCAACCCCATCGGGACCGGTCCCTACCGTCCTGTCAGCCACGACACCGGGATCGGCGCCGTGATCGAGCGCAACCCCGACCACACATGGTGGAACGAGGGCAATGGCGCCTATCTGGACCGGATCGAATTTCTGGACCTCGGCACGGACCCGTCTGCCTGGATGGCAGCGGCCGAAGGCGGCGAGATCGACCTGACCTATCAGACCACAGGCGATTTCGTCATGCTGTTCGAAGCAATCGGCATGCCCTCGTCCGAGGCGGTCACGGCCTCGACCTTGGCCGTGCGTTTCAACCAGAGCGATGCGCCCTATGACAATGTCAATGTCCGCCGCGCCCTGCAAATGGCTGTCAACAACGAGATCGTGCTGGAGCTTGGCTATAACGACCTTGGCACAGTAGCCGAAAACCACCATGTCAGCCCGCTCCATCCCGAATATGCCGAGATTCCCGCGCCCGAGTTCGACCCCGAACAGGCGCGCGCAATGATCGAGGCCGAGGGGCTGGCGGATCATGAATTCGAGCTGATCTCGATTGATGACAACTGGCAGGCAGCGACGTGCGACAGTGTCGCGGCACAAATTCGCGCGGCGGGGATCAATATTCGCCGCACGATCCTGCCCGGCGCGACCTTCTGGAATGACTGGCTGAACTATCCTTTTTCCTCGACCGAGTGGAACATGCGACCGCTGGGTGTGCAGGTGCTGAACCTAGCGTATCGCTCGGGCGCGTCCTGGAACGAGGCCGGCTTTGCCAATGCCGAATTTGATGCGCTACTGGACGAAGCGAATGGAATTGCCGATGCGGATCAACGCCGCGAAGTCATGCGAAATATTCAGCAGATCCTGCGCGATGAAGGCGTGCTGATCCAGCCCTACTGGCGTTCGCTGTTTCGCAACGTGCGCCCTGGCATCGTCAATGCGGAAATGCACCCCACCTTCGAGGTGCGCTACCAGCAGTACGGACTGTCCTGAACATCGGGCGCGGCGGGTCTCTCCCGCCGCGCCTGTCGCTGCTTTGCCCCATGCGCCACTGAGCGCCCCAGCAGACAGGACGCAGGATGCTTCTCTTCCTTGCCCGCCGCATTGGTGTAATGCTGGTCACGGCCCTGTGCCTGACCTTCATCGTCTTCTACCTGACGAACCTGCCCGCAAAGCTGGAAACCCTTGCCAAGACACAGGCCGGATCGCGCATTTCCGATGCCGAGGTCGCAAGCTGGCTGGACCGCAACGGCTATAACCAGCCGATGCTGGTGCGCTATGGCGAATGGCTGGGGGTTGCGCCGGGCTGGACACATGAAGCGGCCGATGGTGCGATGACCGGACGCTGCTACCGGCTGACAGGCGAGACGACGCCCGGCGCGGCACCGACCCGCTGCGGCTTGTTGCAGGGCTATTGGGGCAATTCAACGCGGTTTCGCGCGCCTGTGGCCGATGTGATCGGCGCAAGGCTCGGGGCGACCGGTATACTGATGGCGTGGGTTCTGGTGGTGATGGTCCCGATGGCGCTGATTGTCGGCGTTCTGGCGGGGATGCGCGAAGGCTCGCGTACCGACCGCTCGCTCTCGACCTTCGCCATCGCGTCAACTGCAACGCCGGAATACGTCTCGGGCGTGGTGTTCATCGCCCTTCTGGCATCTTCCACGGTCGGTCTGTCTCCGCTTCTGGTCAGTTGGGGCTGGATCGACGGGCCAGTGCTGTTTCAGGGCAACGCGCGCTCGGCGATGGAGCAGATCACCTTCTGGAATTTCGCGCTCCCGGTCATGACGATCGCGCTTTACGGCATGGGCTATGTCGCGCGGATCACGCGGGCTTCGATGACCGAGGTGATGACCCAGCAATATATCCGCACCGCCCGCCTGAAGGGCGTGAGTTTTCCCAATATCGTGCTACGCCACGCACTGCGCAATGCGCTGATCGCGCCGTTCACGGTGATCATGCTGCAAATCCCGTGGCTTTTGAACGGGGTGGTGATCGTCGAGGTGCTGTTCAGCTATCCCGGCTTTGGCTGGACCCTGTTCGAGGC
>SLQN01000527.1 GCA_007131465.1 Paracoccaceae bacterium | reverse complement strand
TCGCCATGGTTCAGTTCCAGGCTGACGCCATCGACTGCGCGCAGGGCGCCGAAGCTCTTGACCAGAGTGTCCACTTGCAGCAGGGGCGCGCCATTGCGGGCCGGGTTTGTGGTCATGTCACTCACGCGTCACCTCTTTTGCATAATGGCAGGCGCTGCCGTGCTGGGGCGACAGGTAGACAACCTCGGGGCGCTGGGTGCGGCACAGATCGGTGGCGCGGGCGCAGCGCGGATGGAAGGCGCAGCCTTTGGGCACAGCCGTCATCACCGGCGGCGCCCCGTCAATCTGGCGCAGGCGCTGGAATTTCTGCTCCAGCGTGGGGATCGAGTCCATCAGCCCGATCGTGTAGGGGTGCGACGGCTTATAGAGGATGTCCTGCACCGGCCCGGATTCGACAATGCGCCCCGCATACATGACGGCCACGCGATCTGCCATTTCAGCGGCGACGCCGATATCATGCGTGATCAGGATGATGGCCATGCCGGTTTCGCGTTGCAGGTTGCGCAACAGGTCCATGATCTGCGCCTGCACGGTGACATCCAGCGCGGTCGTGGGTTCATCCGCGATCAGGATTTCGGGGTCGAGCGCCAGCGCCATCGCGATCATCACCCGCTGGCTCATGCCGCCGGAAAACTGGTGCGGATAGTCATCCACCCGCTGCGCGGCAGACGCGATCTGCACCCGTTCCATCAACGCGATCGCGCGTTTGCGGGCCGCCGCGCGCGACAGGCCCTGCTTCACCCGCAGCGGTTCAGCGATCTGATAGCCCACCGTCAGCCCGGGATTGAGCGAGGTGATCGCGTCTTGAAACACCATGGCAATCCGGTCGCCCTGCACGCGGCGCATCTCGCGCGCGCTGATGCGGACCAGATCGCGGTCCCCCAACAGCACCTCGCCGCCGCTGATACGGCCGGGGGGAGAGGGCACAAGACCCATGACCGCCGCCGCGCTGACGCTTTTGCCCGACCCGGATTCGCCGAGGATCGCCAGCGTCTCGCCTGCTCGCAGATCGAAATTCGCGCCGTCAATGGCCCGAACAGTGCCCAGCGGGGTCTCAAAATCAACCTGGAGGTTGTTGACGCGCAGGACCGTGTCGCCAAGTGTCTTGCGGGTTTCGTTTTGCTTTGCGGGCCTCATGTCAGCCACCGCCAGCGCTGCACAGGATCGGTCACGGTGCGCAGCCAGTTGGCCAGCAGGTTCAGGCTCAGCGTGGTCAGGAAGATCGCCAGCCCCGGCAGGGTGACAAGCCACCATGCCTCGCGGATATATCCTCGCCCGACCGAGATCATCCGCCCCCATGACGCATCGGGGGGCTGGATGCCGAAGCCCAGAAAGCTCAGCGCGGCTTCCGCCAGGATCAGCAGCGCCAGTTCCAGCGTGAACAGCACCAGAAGGGGTGAGGCGATATTGGGCAGGATATGGCGGAAGATGATGCGGCTGTTGGTGCACCCCACGGCGCGGGCGGATTCGATCATCGGGCTTTCGCGCAGGTTCATCACCAGCCCGCGGGTCATGCGGGCATAGACCATCCAGCGCACCAGCGCGAAGACCAGCACAAGATTGACCAGACCACCGCCAAAGATGAACAGCACGAACAGCGCGATCAGGAGCGACGGGATCGCCATGAACCCATCGACCGCGCGCATGACCAGATCATCCACCCGCCCGCCATGAAAACCTGCCAGCAGACCAAGCGTCACCCCAAGCGCGCCCGAGACGAGAACCCCCACCAGCGCCACCGCGACCGAGACGCGCGCCCCGAAGATCAGCCGCGAAAAAACATCGCGCCCCAGTTCATCCGTGCCAAGGATGAAGAACTTGACCTCGCCGCGCACCGATACTTCGCTCCAGGGGGGCTGGCGCTGGCCGCCGAGAATGTTCTGTTGCATCGGGTCATGCGGCGCGATCCAGGGCGCGAATACCGCGCAGATCAGCAGCGCCAGCAGGAACAGCACGGAAAACATCACCACCGGGTCGCGCAGCATCGCGCGCAGATAGTGATAAAGCGTGATACTGCCCTGGCGTTCGTCGCCCTTGGGGGTGTCGCTGGCCGGTGTCGTGGCTGTCATGGCGGTTACCTCAGCCTGATGCGGGGGTTCAGGATCACATAGGCCAGATCGACCAGCAGGTTCACGATCAGAACGATCAGCACCAGCACAAAGATCGACGCCTGCACGATCGGCAGGTCACGGCGCGACAGGGCATCAAGCGTGATCTGGCCGATACCGGGCCATGAGAAGATGAATTCGATGATGATCACCCCGGTCAGGATGGTCGCGATCTCATCGCCCGAAATGGTGACAATCGGGACAGACGCGTTCTTGAGCGCGTGCACCAGCGATACCCGCGCGGGCGACAGCCCCTTGGCGCGGGCAGTGATGATATAGGGTTTCGCCAACTCGTCCAGCATGGCGCTGCGGGTGATCTGGGCCATGCGGCCGATGCTGCGAAAGGCCAGCGCCATCGCAGGCAAAATGACATAGGCGATCCCGCCATAGCCCGATGTGGGCAGCCAGCCCAGGGTGACGGCAAAGATCAGCACCAGCATCAGCGCCAGCCAGAATTCGACCACCGACACGCCGGCAAGCGAGATGACATTGATCGCCCGGTCCAGTAGCGACCGCGGATACATCGCCGCCAGAATACCCGCCGGGATCGCCACGATCATCGCAATCGCAATGGCAACGCCGGCCAGATAGAAGGTCGCGGGCAGGCGTTCCACCACCAGCGGCAGGGCCGCGCGCCCTTCCGGCAGGCCTCCGCCCAGTTCCCCCCGGCTCATGCCATAGCGATAGGTCGCGCCCAGATCGCCGCGCAGCGCATCGCCAAGGAACCGCAGATATTGCGTCAGCATCGGATCTTCGAGGCCCAGATTGGTGCGCAACTGCAAGACGCTTGCCGCATCGGCTTCGGCGCCCAGAATCAGGATCGCGGGGTCGCCGATGCTGCGCCCGGCCACGAACACCACGGACAGAACGATGAAGAGCAGGATAGCAGACTGCAAGAGCCTGCGCAGGATGTAGCGGAACATCTTGTTTCCTATGCTTTGCGGGCAGATCGGACCGGACAAGGTGCAGACAAGGCGCGGCGCCCGCTGTTATGCGGGCGCCGCGCGGGTGCGGTCTTCAGTCCGCAATACGCATGTTGACGGCCTGAATGCGGTGGTCGATGCCGAAGCTCCACTCGAAATTCGCGGGCACGCCGTAGGCGCGGCTGGCCAGGCCAATCCCGCCGATGGCGTAACGCGCATGCGCGTATTCGTTCAGCGCCCGCAGGGCCTCATGACGGTCTTCGCCTTCCATACTGGCGGCCTCGGCAAGGCGCGCATCGAATTCCGCGTCGCACCAGACAGAGATATGGCTGCCGCAACTGTAATTCGCGGTGAAGGTGCTGGCATAGTCCAGCATCGGGTTGCCCTGCACATGCAGCCCCATATAGGCGCGTTCCGGCGAGGGTTTGGTGGTGTAGCGGACGTTGAAGATGGACGGCTCTTCCACGGCCACCGTGTTGGGGATGCCGACCTCTTGCAACATGGCGCCGATGGCTTCGATCATCTCGCCGTTGCGCGGGGTGGAGCCGATG
>SLQN01000125.1 GCA_007131465.1 Paracoccaceae bacterium | reverse complement strand
CTTGGTATGGTGCGCACCGAGGTCCGCTCGCGCCATGGTGACAGCCATCTGGGTCATGTCTTCCCGGATGGGCCGTCTGATCGCGGCGGCTTGCGCTATTGCATCAACTCCGCGGCGCTGCGCTTCATTCCGAAAGAGGATATGGAGGCCGAAGGCTATGGCGCGTTATTGGGCGAACTTGACAGCTAGGCTGGTCTGACGACCCAGTCGGCTTATCTGCAAGACGCAGCCTGCCGGAGTGTGCCATGTCCCTTTCGATTCCCTTCGACAACAGCTACGCGCAAGAATTGACCGGGCTGTATGTCCCATGGCAGGGGCAGGACTGGTCTGACCCGCAGATTGTCGTCCTCAACGAATCCTTGGCACACGCGCTGGGGCTGGACCTGGACGCACTGCGCGGCCCCGATGGCGTAGGGATGCTGGCAGGGCACGCGCTGCCTGAAGGCGCGCGGCCACTGGCGCAGGCCTATGCCGGGCATCAGTTCGGTGGCTTCTCGGCGCAACTGGGCGACGGACGCGCGATTCTGGTGGGCGAGGTGCTGGACCGGGACGGGGCGCGCTGGGACATCCATCTGAAGGGGTCGGGGCGCACACCTTTCGCGCGCGGCGGCGATGGTCGCGCAGTGCTTGGCCCGGTGCTGCGCGAATATCTGGTGTCCGAGGCGATGGCCGCGCTGGGCGTGCCGACAACGCGCGCGCTGGCGGCCTGCACCACGGGCGACAAGGTCTTGCGCCAATTCGGGCTGGAACCGGGGGCGGTGCTGGCCCGCGTGGCCGCCAGCCATATCCGCGTGGGCACGTTCCAGTTTTTTGCAGCAAGGGGCGAGCGTGACAAGCTGAACCTGCTGCTGGACTATGCCATCGCCCGTCATGACCCCGACCTGACCGGCACGGAGGGTGCAGCGCTGCAATTTCTGGAACGCGTGGGGCGGCGGCAAGCGTGTCTGGTGGCGCAATGGATGGGCCTTGGCTTCATTCACGGGGTCATGAACACCGACAACACAACCATTTCGGGCGAGACGATCGACTATGGCCCCTGTGCCTTCATGGACCAGTTCGACCCCGCGACCGTGTTCAGTTCCATTGACCAGATGGGACGCTATTCTTACGGCAACCAGCCTGCGATCGTGCTGTGGAACCTTGCGCGGCTGGCCGAGGCGCTGTTGCCGCTGATCGACCCGCAGGAAGACCGCGCCATCCGGCTGGCGAGCGACGTGATTTCCCGCGTCGGGGACGCGTATCAGCAGGAATGGGAACAGGTCTTTGCGCGCAAGCTGGGACTGGAAGCACCGGATGCGGACCTCGTGGAAGAAATGCACCGGATATGGCAGGATCAGGACGTGGATTTCACAAGCTTCTTTCTGGCCCTGCCGGCCACGCTGGACGGGGATGCTGCGCCGTTGCAATCCTTGTTCAAGACCCCGGGCCGCGCCGATGCCTGGGTGCAGCGCTACCGCGCCGCGATACCCGACCCGGCGGCTGCGAAGGTGCGGATGCAATCCGTCAACCCGGTCTATATTCCGCGCAACCATCTGGTCGAGGAAGCGCTGCATGCGGCCAGTTTCGACGGTGATCTGGCCCCGTTCCGCGCGCTTCTGGCGCGGGTTCAGGCCCCGTTCGAGCCGTTGGCCGGGATGGAGCGCTATGCCCGCCCCGCGCCGCAGGATGCAGCCGCCGTGGTGACCTATTGCGGGACCTGAGCCTGCCCGCTTTTTGTCCTTCGCGCAGCCCTCGCGCAATGGTAACCTTCGCGTGAATGCCTCAGCGGGAAGGTCTTGTCATGACGGGTCTGAAATTCGCCTTTTCTGTCGCCCCGTTTCTGGTTCTTGCGTCCCCGCAGTCGGGATCTGCGCAGGACCCTGCGCAGGCCTTCGGGCAGTGCCTTGTGATGAACACGACCGGACGCGAACGCATCGACCTGATGCGCTGGATCGTGTTCGGATATGCCACGCATCCCAGCGTTTCGGATATCATTTCCCTGCCCGAGGACACCCTGAACACTGCCGATCAGGCCGTGGCGCGCTTGTTCGAGGATCTGGTGACGCAGCGCTGCCTGCCCGAAGCGCGCAGCGCAATTGCGGCGGTCGGCCCGCAAGCATTTGAAATTGCCTTCACGGCCCTTGGCGAAATCGCCGCCATCGAAACGATGAACGATCCGGGCGTGCAGGCGCGGATGAGCGCGTTCACGGCCTATATCGACGAAGACAGCTTTTCCGCATATTTCGACTGACCCGCGCGCTGGCTCTCCGCGCCCGGTCGGGCGGTGGCCGCTCAGCCCGCGCCCGGCTCCAGCGCGTAGCCCTGGCCTGCGCGCACCAGCCGGTTGAAGGCCGGGTGCAGGAAATGTCCGCCCGTGAACAGGGTGCCATCGCTTGCCAACTGGTCCATCAGCCGCTTGCGGGCTGATCTCGCCTGATCCATGTCCAGATCGAAGCTGATCGCGACCTCGGGGTCGGCGACTTGCAGCGTGGGGGCGTGGACGATATCGCCGACATGGATCAGGCTGGCATCACCGCTGTCCAGCCGCCAGCCGAAATGCCCCGGTGTGTGGCCGGGCAAGGCAAAGCCCGACAGGCCGGGGGCGATTTCCGCGCCCTCGGGCAGCGGCGCAAGCCGGTCGCCATAGGCCGCAAGCACGGCCTGCGCCAGTTTCGCCCAATCGGCAATCCCCGACAGCGCGCCTTGAAAATTCGCATCTTCCGACCAGAAATCCCGGTCGGCCTGTGCAACATGCAGCGTGGCATTTGGAAAGACCGCCGCGCCGTCGGCTGTGATCATGCCTGCAACATGGTCGGGATGCAGATGCGTGGCGAGCAGCGTATCCACCTGTCCCGGGCTGACGCCCAGTTCGGCCAGTCCCTCATGCAGGAACCCGCAGCTTGGCCCGAACAGGTCGCGCGGTCCGGCATCCGCCAGAATCACCCGGTCCGCATGGCGGATCAGCACGGCGTTGAAATTGGTCGCGATCTCGCCTGCCCCGGCGGCCTGCAACAACTCTTCTATCCGTGCAGGGTCCGTGGTGGGAAACAGGTCCGGGGTGAAACTGGTCGCGCCATCGGTGATGATGCTGACCTCGGCCTCTCCGATCCGTGTGGTGACAGTGCGCGGCATGCAGGCTCCTCCCTGTGCTGGTATTGCAGAGAATCTAGCCCAGCAGACGCGCGCTGACAAACCTTTGTTGCCGGGCGTGCGGGGCGGGCCTTCAGTCAGCTTCCAGCGTGATCTGATGGCGCATCTGGCCAGTCCGGCGATGGAACAGAAGCACAGTGTCGTCGCGGGTCAGCACGATGACCCAGTCCTGAGACAGGCTCAGCGCCTCGACCTGCGTGCCTGCGGGCAGGCTGATCCGGTCGGGCAGGGCCAAGGGTGCAGGAGCCATGCCAAGACGGGTGACAATCAGCCCGATGATGACTAAGACGCCCACAATCATGACGCTTGTCAGCACCACCACCAGCCGCTTGATGAAGCGCAACTCGGGCGGGGGCGGATCGTCGGGCGGCAAATCTGGAGTCGGGGCCATGGCGGAAGCGCCTTTCAGGGAAATTCATGTCACGATCGGGCCAGAGCCCCCTGCACGGCTTGATAAGGCCTTGGCGCGCGATGTGCCAGAGGGGGCGGGGCTGTCCCGGTCGCGGTTGGCCAAGCTGATTGCCGAAGGCGGCGTGATCCGCGCGGGCGAGGTGCTGGGCAATCCGCGCGCGCGGGTGGCCGAGGGCGATGTGCTGACCCTGCGGTTTGAACCGGCGGTCGAGGTGGAGGCACGCGCGCAAGACATTGCACTGGAGGTCGTGTGGGAAGATGACGAGGTGATCGTCATCAACAAGCCCGCCGGGATGGTGGTCCATCCCGCCCCCGGCAGCCCTGACCAGACGCTGGTCAATGCGCTGCTGCATCACTGCGGCGACAGCCTTTCAGGGATCGGCGGCGAGAAGCGCCCCGGTATCGTCCACCGGATCGACAAGGACACGACGGGGCTCTTGGTTGCGGCGAAAACCGACCGTGCACATCAGGGCCTTGCCGCCCAGTTCGAGCGCCACAGCGTCATGCGCCGCTATCTGGCGCTGGTGCATGGCGTGCCGGATGCCGCCGATCCACGCCTGCACGGGGTCCGGGGCGCGAGTTTCGAGCCCGGCAATATCCTCAAGATCACCAGCCAGTTGGCCCGCAGCAAGACCGACCGCCAGAAACAGGCGGTCATCTGGGCGAACGGGCGCCATGCCGTCACGCGCGCACGCACGCTGGAGGCGTTCGGCGTGCCGCCCGCGCTGGCGCTGATGGAATGCTGGCTGGAAACCGGGCGCACGCATCAGATCCGGGTGCATCTGGCGCATGCCGGGCACGGTCTGGTGGGCGATCCGGTCTATGGCGGGCGGCGCAAACTGTCGGAACGCGCGCTGGGGGCAGAAATGGTTGACGCGATTTCCGGGTTCCCGCGCCAGGCGCTGCATGCGGCGGCGCTGGGGTTCAAGCACCCGGTCACAGGCGCGGATCTGGCCTTCGAGGCGGCGCTGCCCGCGGATATGGCAGACCTGCTGGCGGGCTTGCGCGGGTCACGCCCGGACACTTCCAGGTGAGGCGGGTGACACAGACTGGCATCGGCTGCGTTAAACAGATGTAAATGTTTTTATGGCAGAACAGGTTGCGGCATCGCGCTGTGCATCCTATCTGCACCCCTCGGCCCGAATGACAGGATATACAGTATGAGCAGCTATGCCAATCTTCCCGCGCCAAGCCCGGAACAGGGGCTGAACCGCTACATGCAGGAAATTCGCCGCTTTCCGATGCTGGAGCCGGAAGAGGAATTCATGCTGGCCAAGCGCTGGGTCGATCATCAGGACCGCGATGCCGCACACAAGCTGGTAACCAGCCATCTGCGCCTCGCGGCGAAGATCGCGATGGGCTATCGGGGCTATGGCCTGCCGCAGGCCGAGGTGATTTCAGAAGCCAATGTCGGGCTGATGCAGGCCGTCAAGCGGTTCGACCCGGACAAGGGGTTCCGGCTGGCAACCTATGCGATGTGGTGGATTCGCGCCTCGATCCAGGAATATATCCTGCGGTCATGGTCGCTGGTCAAGCTGGGCACGACCAGCGCGCAGAAGAAGCTGTTTTTCAACCTGCGCAAGGCCAAGACCAAGATCGGCGCGCTGGAAGACGGCGATCTGCGCCCAGAAAACGTGGCCCGGATCGCGCGCGAACTGAATGTCACCGAAGACGAGGTCATTTCCATGAATCGCCGTCTCTCGGGGGGTGATTCGTCGCTGAATGCGACCATCGGCAACGAGGATGGCGCGGCAAGCTGGCAGGACTGGCTGGAGGACGAAGGGGCAGATCAGGCGGGCGATTATGCCGAACGTGACGAGTTGGAACTGCGCCGTGGCCTGCTGACCGAGGCGATGGACGTGCTTAATGAGCGCGAGCGCGATGTCCTGACCCAGCGCCGGCTGAGCGAGGACCCGGTCACACTGGAAGACCTGTCGCAACGCTATGATGTCAGCCGTGAGCGGATCAGGCAGATCGAGGTGCGCGCCTTCGAGAAGTTGCAGGGGCGCATGCGCAGCCTTGCGCGCGAAAAGGGCATGGTCGTGCCGGTGAACTGATGAGGCGGCGAGGGGCGGCGACAGTGCAGGTTATCGCAACAGTCTGAGGTCTGTCGAATCGCCTGCTGACTGACCCGAAGCATCAGCCGTCCGGCTGCACCGGCGCCGCGACCGACCACCGGATGAACCTCGCGAATGTAATGGGGGCTTCGCCCTGAAATGGGGGCTGCCGGACAGATGTCGGCCTGCGGTCTTTTGGCCCGCCACTGCACCGGATAGGCATAAGATGTCCGAAGGCCATATGTCAGCGCAGGAAGAAAGGGTTCACCCCCGGCGGGTGCTCTCAGCAGGCAGGATGCCGCGTAGTGGAGCCTGGTCTCGCGCAAGCGCACCACGTCGGGCGTCAGAAATCAATCGCGATGCCCTTCTTTTCCCAGTCGCCATAGCGCACCGGCTCCGGGCCCTTACGCCCGCCGAGTTCGCGCGGCATCTCGGGCGCAGCCGCTGCATCCCGCCGGGCATCGGCTTCTTCAAGGGCACGCCGCGCGGCGGCGGGCAGGCGGGCGCGGCGCGCGGCCTCGTCCGTGTCGGGGGTCTGTTGCTGGTCAGTCATCGGTCTTGTCCTTGCCTCGCGCATGACCCCTGATATACCGCGCGGGCAGCAAAGGACAAGAAACCGTCATGGCCGAGTCGTCTTCAAATGCGCCGCGCGCGGCCGCGCTGGATCTGATCGCGGCCATCCTGGCCGAGCGGCGCGGCATGGCCGAGGTTCTGACCCGCCCGCCCGACAGTTTTCGCGCGCTTGTCCCCGGAGATCGGGCGCGCGCGCAGCGGCTTGCGCTGGCGGCGCTGCGCGGGGCGGGGCGCGCGGATTTCCACCTGCGCCGCGCCTTGCGCAAACAGCCGTCTGAGGCCGTGATGTGGGTGCTGCGGCTGGCGTTGACGGAAATGCATGTTCTGGGCGCGCCCGCACATGGGGTAATCCGCGATGCCGTGGACCTCACGCGGCGCACAGGGGCGGCGCATCTTGCCGGGCTGGCCAATGCGGTCTTGCGCGAATTGTCCGAGGGGCTGGACTGGGCGGCAGCCCCAGTGCCGCGCCTGCCGGATTGGCTGCGCGGGGCGTTGCAGAACGCATATGGCGCGAAGGTCACGGCCGCGATCGAGGCGGCGCATCAGCACGCAGCACCGCTGGATCTGACGCTGAAGGGCGCGCGTCCCGAGGGGCTGGCAGGGGACATGCTTGCCACGGGCAGCCTGCGCTTGCAGGCGGCGGGTCAGATATCCGCCTTGCCGGGCTATACGGAGGGCGCGTGGTGGGTGCAGGATGCGGCGGCGGCCCTGCCAGCGCGGGTGCTGGGGGATATGAAGGGCGCGCGCGTGCTGGACCTGTGCGCAGCACCCGGTGGCAAGACCATGCAACTTGCCGCAATGGGCGCGCTTGTCACGGCCCTGGACCTGTCCGAGGCCCGGATGGCACGGCTGCACGAAAACCTTGCGCGCACCGGGCTGGTGGCGGAAACCGTGGTCGCAGATGCGCTGGACTGGCGGCCCGAGCAACCCTTTGACGCGATCTTGCTGGATGCGCCCTGTTCGGCGACCGGGACGCTGCGGCGACACCCGGAACTGCCGCTGATCCGAGGCAAGGCAGAGGTGAAAGCCCTTCAAGCCTTGCAGCACGCGCTTCTGGACCGGGTGCTAGATCCGGGCAAGGGGCTGTTGATGCCAGGAGGACGGGTGGTGTATTGCACCTGCTCGCTCCTGCCATCCGAGGGCGAGGCCCAGATCGCATCTGCCCTGACACGCCACAGCGCCCGCATCCTGCCCGTGGACCTGCCGGGCGTGCCGCCGGAATGGCGTCTGGGGGATGGCAGTTTGCGTACCCGACCGGATTACTGGCCCGAGATCGGCGGGCTGGACGGGTTTTATATTGCGCATCTGCACCAGGGGGCGTGACCTGCGCGCAGGCTAGAGGGACGCTTGCCTGACGCTGCACTTGGCATTAGAGCACGGGACAGGCTTCGCGGTCACGCGGACCGGGCTTTGAGCTTTGAGCAGGAAGGCGCAGCCGGTGTGAAAGAACAAGGCGCAACAGGGTCAGGGCAGGCGCGGCTGTCGGACCGTCTGCTGATCCGCTGGCTGGCGCAGCGGGTGCGCGTTTCTGCGCTGATATCGGAGCCGGAACCCCGAATGCAGGGGCTTTACGCACGCGGCAAGCAGATGCTTGCCGGCAATTTCCTGTTGGCCGGAGACCTGATCGAATCGCCGGGGCGCGTGCCGTTTTCGGCCACCAGCACACGCGCGCAGGAAGCGTTGCACGGCTTTGACTGGCTGGACCATCTGGCCACAGTGGGTGACCGTGCGGCGCGGGATCTGGCGCAGCGGGCGGTGGATGACTGGATCACGACATACGGACGCGGGGCCGGGCCTGGTTGGGCACCGGGAACCGTTGGGCGGCGCGTCTTGCGCTGGGTCGCGCATGCCGTGTTTCTGATGCAGGGCATGGATGGTGCGGCGCAGCACAGGTTTCTGCGCGCGCTGACGGTGCAGGCGGCCTATCTGGAACGCCGTGCGGGCCGTGCCGCGCCGGGCCTTGCCCGGATCGAGGCGCATGCCGGGTTGCTGTATGCCATGCTGGCGCTTGAAGGGATGGCGGACCGTGTTGGCCCGGCGAGCGCCGCGCTGCACAGGGCCGCGGCCGCGCAGATCGAGGCGGATGGCGGGATCGCGACGCGCAACCCCGAAGACTTGCTGGGCGTATTCGAATTACTGGTCTGGGCGGCGCAGGCGCTGGCGGATCGCAACCTGCGAGTCGGGGACGGTTTGCTGGCGCTCTTGGACCGCATGGCGCGGGCCTTGCGCTGTCTGCGCCACGCCGATGGCGGTCTCGCGCGATTCCACGGCGGCGGGCGCGGACAGGAGGGCGCGCTGGCAAGCGCACTTGCCTTGCAGGGGGGGCTGGGCCAGGCGCAGGCAATGCCTGCTGTGAACCTGACAATGGGCTATGCCCGGCTTGCTGCGGGACGCAGCACTGTGATCATCGACGCAGCCCCGCCGCCGCTGGCCGCTGCCGCAGGACGTGCGCATGCCTCCACGCTGGCGTTCGAACTGACCTCGAACCGCCGACCCCTGATCGTGTCCTGTGGGGACGGGGCCAGCTTTGGGGCCGAATGGCATCGCGCCAGCCGGGCGACGGCCTCGCATTCCACGCTGGCCTTCGAGGGCTATTCCTCGGCCCGTTTCGCGACCCAGGCCAAGGCGCGGCTGCAGCTTGCCGACGGTCCGCGACAGGTCGGGGTGGAGTTCCGCAATGCCCCCCATGCACGGGTGGTCGCACTGCGCCATGATGGGTATATCACCAGCCACGGGCTGGAGCATCTGCGCTATCTGGACCTGTCCAGCGATGGTCGTATCTTGCAGGGTGAGGACATGATCGTCGCCGCATCGAAGGCCGAGAAGCGGCGCTTTGACGAAGTGCTGGCGCGTTCCAGCGGGGCCGGGGTCGCGTTCGCGCTGCGCTTTCACCTGCATCCCGATGCGGAGCCGTCGCTGGACATGAACGGGACAGCCGTGTCCGTCGCCCTGCCCTCGGGCGAGATCTGGGTATTGCGCGCGGATGGGCAGATGTTGGCACTTGCGCCTTCGGTCTATCTGGAGAAAGGCCGTCTGAAGCCGCGTGCAAGCCAGCAGATCGTGTTGTCCTCGCGTGCGAACGCCTATACGACGCAGATCAACTGGTCGCTGGCGAAGGCACAGGAAACGCCCATCGCGCTGCGCGATCTGGCACAGGACAACCCCCTGGCCGTGCCCCGGCTGTAAGACAGGACCGCGAGAGCCGATATGACTGACCTTGCCCCGCTGAAACGTGCGCTGATTTCCGTGTCCGACAAGACCGGACTTGTCGATCTGGCCAAGGCGCTGGCGGCACGCCGGGTCGCACTTGTCTCGACCGGGGGCACAGCGCGCGCGCTGCGCGAGGCCGGGCTGAAGGTGCAGGATGTGTCGGACCTGACGGGCTTTCCTGAAATGATGGATGGCCGCGTCAAGACCCTGCATCCGGGCGTGCATGGCGGGTTGCTGGCGTTACGCGATGACGAATCCCACACTGGCGCGATGGGCGCGCATGGTATCCTTCCCATCGACCTGCTGGTGGTCAACCTTTATCCATTCGAGGCAACCGTCGCGCGCGGGGCGGACGCCCCGGAGGTGATCGAGAATATCGATATCGGTGGCCCGGCGATGATTCGCGCCGCCGCCAAGAACCACGCTTTCGTCACGGTGGTCACCGACCCCGAGGATTACCTGCCGCTGCTGTCGGAGCTTGATGCGCAGGACGGGCAGACGCGGCTGGCCTTTCGCCAGCGCCAGGCGCAGCGCGCCTATGCGCACACCGCGGCCTATGATGCGGCTGTCTCGACATGGATGGCCGGCGCCATTGCCGAGACGGCGCCGCGCCGCCGCGTATTTGCAGGCACGCTGGCCCAGACCCTGCGCTACGGCGAAAACCCGCATCAGGCGGCGGCGTTCTATCGGGATGGTTCGGACCGCCCCGGTATCGCCACCGCCACCCAGCATCAGGGCAAGGACCTGAGCTACAACAACATCAACGACACGGATGCAGCGTTTGAGTTGGTGTCGGAATTCCTGCCTGCCGATGGCCCGGCCTGCGCCATAATCAAACACGCCAACCCCTGCGGTGTGGCGCGCGGCGCGACACTGACTGATGCCTACCAGCGCGCCTTTGACTGCGACCGCACATCGGCATTCGGGGGGATCATCGCGGTCAACAGCAAGCTGGACCTGAAAACCGCGCAGGCGATTACCGAGATCTTCACCGAAGTCGTCATCGCGCCGGGTGCGGATCATGATGCGATTGCGCATTTCGCCAGCAAGAAGACCCTGCGGCTGCTGACAACCCCCGGGCTTGCCAATGCGGCGCTTGGCGGGCTGGCCTGGAAGCAGGTTTCGGGCGGGTTTCTGGTTCAGGACCGCGACATCGACATGCTTGCGCCCGAAGATCTGCGTGTCGTCACCGAACGCGCGCCCACACAGGACGAGCTGGCCGACCTGCTGTTTGCCTGGAAGGTCGCCAAGCACGTGAAATCCAACGCGATTGTCTATGTGAAGGATCTGGCCACGGTCGGCGTCGGCGCAGGCCAGATGAGCCGCATCGATTCGACCCGCATTGCTGCGCAGAAGGCGCGCGACATGGCCGAAGTGCTGGGGCTGTCCGCGCCCCTGACGCAGGGCGCGGTCGTGGCGTCGGATGCGTTCTTTCCCTTTGCCGATGGTTTGCTGGCCGCAGCCGAGGCTGGCGCGCGCGCGATCATCCAGCCCGGCGGCTCGGTGCGCGACGCCGAGGTCATCGAGGCCGCCGATGCTGCCGGGCTGGCGATGGTCTTCACCGGCCAGCGCCATTTTCGCCACTAGGGAGGCTTTGCAATGCGCCTTGCCCTCGGAGTGCTGGTCCTGACCCTGATTGCCGATCAGGCCAGCAAATACTGGGTCATCACCCGTATGGCACTGGATCAGCGCCTGTTCATCGAAGTGATGGACCCCTATCTCAATTTCGCCATGGCGTGGAATCGCGGGATCAATTTCGGGCTGTTCGGGTCTGACAGCGATGTGATGCGCTACCTGCTGGTCGCGGTTGCGCTGGGGATCAGCGCCTTTGTCTGGGTCTGGGTGCGCCGCGAACAGGGCGGGGCATGGATGCAGATCGGGGCCGGGCTGCTGGTTGGCGGTGCGCTGGGCAATGTGATCGACAGGTTGCGCTGGGGCGCGGTTGCCGATTTCATCAACATGTCTTGTTGCGGATTGCGAAATCCGTATGCTTTCAACGTGGCCGATGTCGCGATCTTCGCAGGGGCGTTCGCGCTGATCCTGTTCTCGGGCCGCAAGGGACCGGACGCGGCATGAGAAAACGGTATCAAACGGCGTGACGCCGCAACGGGAATGCGCTATCACCGGGGCGCAGCACAGCGAAGGCGATGGGGGTTTCGATGGCAGTCAGGCAGTTCATTCTTGCAGTTGCAGGCGCGTCAGTGCTGGCACTTGCTGGCTGCGCGGACAATGAAAACCCGGTGCTGATGCATGCCGGCGCGCAGGAGCGCGGGCCGGATGAATTCAGCATCCTGCCCACGCGCCCGCTTGAAATGCCCCCGAGCCTGGCCGAATTGCCGCCCCCCAACCCGTCAGGCACAAACCGGGTGGACCCGCAGCCGCGCGCCGATATTGCCCGCGCGCTGGGTGGCAATCCGGCAGTCGCCGTGGCGCGCGGCACGGCAGATGGCGGGATCGTCAACCATGCCAGCCGGTTTGGCCGGTCCGACAATATCCGCGACCAACTGGCCGCCGAGGATCTGGATTTCCGCCGCCAGAACCGGGGCATGCTGCTGGAGCGACTGTTCTCGGTCAATGTCTATCACAATGCCTATCAGTTCATGTGGCTGGACAAATATGCCGAACTGGACCGCTGGCGCCGTGCCGGGGTGCGCACACCCTCGGCTCCGCCCCCGCGCGAGTGATCTTTGCCCGGTGCGGACATGTATGGACTTGTCTGCGCATGATTCGTGCTATCCTTTTCTTCGCGGCAGGGAGCCGCGGAGAGGGAGGAAAGCAAATGTTGAGAACACTTGGACTGGCGACCGGGCTGGCGCTTGCCGCTGCTGTGGCAAGCGCGGACTCGCATGCGCATGATCACGGGATGGAGCGGACCCCTGCGCCTGAAGGCGCGATGGCCTATTTCATCGGGCTGGAGGATGGCGCGACGCTCACGAACCCGGTGACGCTGCATTTTGGCGCGCGCGGGATCGGCATTGCGCCCGCGAATGTGGACTGGCCCAATACCGGGCACCACCACCTGCTGATCAATGTCGACCCGGCCGAGGTGGACATGGAATTCGGCCTTCCGGCAGATGACCAGCATCGCCATTTCGGGGGCGGTCAGACCGAGGTGACGCTGGACCTGCCGGTTGGGACGCATACCATCTTTCTGCTGATGGGCGATCACAACCATGTCCCGCATGACCCGCCGATCGTGTCCGATGTCCTGACCATCACGGTCGAATGACAGGTGCGGGCCGGGGCATCCCGGCCCGATCCGACGGCCTTGTGTAACGCTTGCGTGGGCCGGGTTGATCCTGCGTGCAAAGGCAGTAGTTCTTGCAGAAATCACTCGGAGGATTCTGATGCTTGCACGCCATATTGCCTTTGCCGCCGTGGCAGCGCTGATCCTGCTGCGCCCGGCCCATGCCGAGCCTGTCACGCATGCGCAACTGGACAATGGCCTCGAGGTCGTGGTGATCGAGGATCGCCGCGCGCCGGTCGTGGTGCATATGGTCTGGTATCGGGTCGGCGCCGCGGATGAGCCGCCGCTGCAATCAGGCATCGCGCATTTTCTGGAACACCTGATGTTCAAGGGCACGGACATGATGGCACCGGGCGAATTTTCTGCTGTGGTCGAAGCCAATGGCGGGCGCGACAATGCCTTCACATCCTGGGATTACACTGGCTATTTCCAGCGCGTCACCTCGGACCGGCTGGCGCTGATGATGGAGATGGAGGCCGACCGCATGCAGAACCTCGCCTTCACCGAGGCGGAATGGCTGCCCGAGCGCGCCGTGATCCTTGAGGAGCGCGGGCAGGTGCTGGAAAGCCGTGTTGGCGCGCAATTCAACGAATCAATGCTGGCGGCGCTGTTCAAGGCGCATCCCTACCGTGTGCCGATCATCGGTTGGCGTCACGAGATGGCGCTGCTGGATGATCAGATGGCCATGGATTTTTACGCCCGCCATTATGGGCCGAACAACGCGATCCTTGTGATCGCCGGGGATGTGGATACCGCAGAGGCGCTTGAGCTTGCGCGCCAGCACTATGGCCCGATTGCGCCCAACCCCGCCATTCCCCCTGTCACCCGCCCGTCAGAGCCGCCGCATCTGGCCGAGCGGCGCAT
>SLQN01000575.1 GCA_007131465.1 Paracoccaceae bacterium | reverse complement strand
GCTCGACCGTGCTGATCGACAAGGGCTATCACCCCTGCTGCGTGCTGCCGGGCTATGAGATGTATTATTTCACCATCCTTGGCGGGCAATCGCAGCGCAGCCTGAAGCAGTATTTCCAGCCCACCCATGCGGAACAGTTGCATACGATCCCCGGTATCATGGATATGGTGGCGAAGTTCAAATGACGCTGGCCACGCTTCGCGACGTTGTGCAACCCGCCATGACGGGCGGGTATGCGGTGCCCGGCCTTGTCTGTCTTGGCTGGGAAGACATGCGTGCCTATGCCATGGCCGCACAGGCCGAACGCGCGCCCGTGATCCTGCAAGCCGGGCCAAGCTGCCGCGCACATACGCCGCTGCCGGTGCTGGGCGCGATGATGCGCCATCTGGCGGCGGATGTGGATGTGCCCGTGGTCGTGCATCTGGACCATGGCTATACGCTGGAAGAGTGCCGCGCGGCGCGCGATGCGGGCTTCACCTCGCTGATGTATGACGGCTCGCGCAAGCCGCTGGCGCAGAACATAGCGGAAACCGCGCAGATTGCCGAACTGGCCCATGCAGCGGGCATTTCCTGCGAAGGGGAGATTGGCTTCGTGGGCTATGCGGGCGGTGAAGGCTCTGCCGGAACCGACCCGGAGGAAGCCACGATCTTCGCGCGCGAGACAGGCATTGACGCCATGGCCATTTCCGTGGGCAATGTGCATCTGCAAACCGACCATGAAGGGGGCCTTGATGAAGCCCGCATCCGCGCGATCGAGGCTGTTTGCGCCGTGCCTTTGGTGATACATGGTGGCTCTGGGGTGCCCTATGCGCAGCGTGCCACGCTTGCGGCGGGATCGCGGATCGCCAAGTTCAATATCGGCACCGAATTGCGCATGGCCTTCGGCGCGGCCCTGCGCGCGGCGGTGAATTCCGACCCGGCGCGCTATGACCGCGTGGCGATACTGAAAGAAACACATGACCCGGTTTTCGACGCCGCCCGCGCGGTGATCAGGGGCCTGGGCGCATCAGGAAAGGGATGACATGCTGAGACTAGGACTTCTGGGCTGCGGGCGGATCGGACAGGTGCATGCCCGAAGCATCAAGGCGCTGGACGACGCGCGGATCGTGGCCGTGGCCGACGCGATGCCCGCCGCCGCCGCTGCAATGGCAGCCAGCACCGGGGCAGAGGTCCGCGATGTGGACGCGATACTCTCGGCCCCGGATGTGGATGCGGTGATCATCGGCACGCCGACCGACAGCCATTTCGACCAGATCATGGGGGCGGCAAAGGCTGGCAAGGCGATTTTCTGCGAAAAGCCCATCGATATGTCAGTGGACAATATCCGCGCCTGCATGGACGCGGTCGCGGCCGTTGGCGTGCCCTTCATGGCCGGGTTCAACCGGCGTTTCGACCCGAATTTCGCCACGCTGCGCGCCCGTATCCGCGCAGGCGATATCGGCGCGGTGGAACTGGTCACCATCACATCGCGCGATCCCGCGCCGCCGCCCATATCCTATATCGAACGCTCTGGCGGGTTGTTCCGGGACATGATGATCCATGATTTCGACATGGCGCGCTTTCTGATGGGTGAGGAATTCATCCGCCTGCATGCGGTGGGCAGCAGCCTTGTAGACCCGGAAATCGGGCGCGCGGGGGATGTGGATACCGCCGCCGTGATCCTGACCACGGCCAGCGGGCGGATCTGCCAGATCTCCAACTCGCGCCGCGCCGCCTATGGCTATGACCAGCGCGTTGAGGTGCATGGTGCAAATGGCATGCTGCGCGCAGAAAACCAGCTTGAAAGCACGGTTGAAATCGCCACCGAAGCAGGCTTCCGCCGCGACCCCGCGCAGCATTTTTTTCTGGAACGCTATGAAGCCGCCTATCTGGCAGAAATGCGCGGTTTCGTTGCAGCGGCCACTGGCGGGGCAGAGGCAGACCCGAACATCCTTGACGGGCTGCAAGCGCAGATCATGGCCGATGCCGCGTCCGATTCCCGGCAAACGGGACAGCCCGTGGATTTGCCGGCCCCCTAATCGGTATCTTGCGACTGCCAGTTCAGCACCAGATGCCACGCCAGATAGCCGCCAATCGCGGCTGACAGATAGGCCCAGATGGTGTTGCCCGCGCTCCATTCCACGCTGGCCCAGATGAATGGCACCGCAACCAGCAGGTAGCGGCGCCATCTGGCGCGGTAGAAAGGATGGGCTGGGTCTATCAGGCGCATGTTGGGTCTTTTGTGGTCTCCATCCGTCAATTCTTGCAGATCGCGACGACCCCGACAAGCGCCTGCGCCGTCAAGCCCTTTGCCGCGCCGCCAACCCGCCCAGCGCATCCGCCAGCGCATCCGGCGTCCAGCCCTCCACGACCGCATCGCGCAGGATCGCCTTCTGGGTTTTCGGGGCGAGGCCCCTTACAGGCGGGTCACGGTCCAGGTTTGTCGGGAAGGAATAACCCTCTGCCGCGGCCCCAAGCACAGCCTCCAAGGCGGCATAAGGCATCTGCCCGGCTGCAACTATCGCGCGCAGTGCCGGGAAGATTGCGTTGCAAATCGCGGCCCGGTCAACGCTTTCCATCGCGCGGCCAAAGGCCGATGACACTTGCAGCAAATTGACCATGCGGTGAATATCGGCGCTGTGATTGGTGCCCGCGGCATGAAACAGCGCGGGGTTGAAGAACAACGCATCGCCCTTGCGCAAGGGCAGTTGCACGAAATGCGCTTCAAAATGAGCGCGGAAATCATCGCGGCGCCAGGCAGCATAGCCTGGCCGGTAAAGCTGCGAAAACGGCAACAGCTTGGTCGGCCCCGCGATAACCGGCATGTCGCAATGCGCGATCCCGCCCTGCAATGTCATCAGCGGTGACAGGACATGCACATGCGCGGGGTAGTGCGCGCAGATTTCTTCCGTCTGAAACCCCAGATGATAATCGCGATGCGCCTGCTGCGCCAGTCCACCGGGATGCACCAGATTGATCTGCGCCGTCATCTGGTAGTTCGGCCCCAACCATGCCTCGCAGGCGGCATCGACCGCGGGGCTGGCGAAGTAGCGCACAAACGCCGAGGGCGATGTCAGCGCCAGTTTCTGCAGGGAGTTCCAGATCCGGTCATTGCTGCCCGCGGCGGCGAAATGATCCGCCGCAGCCCCGCCCGCCGCGCGTTCCTCGGCAATCACCTGCTGGTAGCATGCGGTTGCCTGATCGATGGCGTCATGGTCCGGGCAGGCCTGTTTCAGCACGAACACGCCCGCGCCTTGATTCAGGACGCGCGCCCATTCCGCCATCAGCGCGCGGCGACTGTCCGGATCGCACAGCATCGGCGCAAGGCGCGTCATGTCGTATATGGGCACATTCCGCAGGGTCTCGTCCGCATGGGGGGTCGTGGCCGGATCGACCTGCTGACCGGTCAGCGCGGCGAATTCTGCCAGATCGCATGTGGCCGCGTCGTAAAAGCCCGTCTCGGGCGATATGAGATCACTTTTCATTCCGATATCTCCAGAACAGCAAGCTGTTTGCACGCAGCTTGAAATAAGCGTGTCTGATGGCCCGGATCACATCCGGATACATGACCGCACATGGCGCGTCCCCATGCAAGATAACCCGGGCGGCGCGTGGGACCGGCGTGCAACAGGTTTT
>SLQN01000078.1 GCA_007131465.1 Paracoccaceae bacterium | reverse complement strand
ATGGTCGATGGCGCGTTCGGGTCCAGCTATGGCTGGGGCTATACGCTGTTCTACGCCACAAATTTCATCTTCACAGGGCTGGCCGTGTCGGTGGCGTTTCAGGCGCGGCTGTTCAATATCGGCGGCGAAGGGCAGGCGCTTCTTGGCGGGCTGGGGGTGGCGCTGGTATGCCTTTATATTCCGTGGCCGCACTGGTCGCTGGCGCTGATCGCGGCCAGTATCGGGGCGGCAGGGTTCGGGGCGCTCTGGGCGCTGATCCCCGGCTATCTGCAAGCCCGGCGCGGCAGCCATATCGTGATCACGACGATCATGTTCAATTTCATTGCCGCATCGCTGCTGGGGTATGTGCTGGTCAACATCCTGCGCCCGCAAGGCGCGATGGACCCAAGCTCGCCCCGCTTTCCCGCCGAGGTGGCCCTGCCCAAGCTGCACGAGATGCTGGCCCTGATCGGTATCCCGTTCAGCCGCGTGCCGCCGGTCAATATCTCGCTTCTGATCGCGTTGGGGATGTGCTTTGCGGTCTGGTTCCTGCTGTGGCGCACACGTCTGGGCTATCAGATCCGCGCCTTTGGTGAATCCGAGCCCGCGGCGCATTACGCCGGCATCAGCCCGGTGCGGATCACGGTCTATGTCATGCTGATCTCGGGCGGGCTGGCGGGGCTGATGGCGGTCAATTCGGTGATGGGTGAACAACAGCGCCTTGTTCTGAATGCGGTCGAAGGGGCCGGGTTCATCGGCATTGCGGTGGCGCTGATGGGGCGCAACCACCCCTTCGGGGTGGCGCTTGCTGCAATCCTGTTCGGGTTTCTGTATCAGGGCGGCGCGGAACTGGCGCTCTGGACCTCGATCCCGCGCGAGTTGATCGTGGTGATTCAGGCGCTTGTCATCCTGTTCACCGGCGCGCTGGACAACATGGTGCGCGTGCCGATTGCACGGCTCTTTGCATTGCAAAGGGCGCGCTGATGGATCTGGCCACAATCCTTCAGGTGCTGGATTCCACGCTGCGGCTGGCGACGCCGCTGCTGTTTGCCTGCCTTGCGGGGCTGATATCAGAGCGCGCGGGCGTGTTCGATATCGGGCTGGAAGGCAAGATGCTGGTCGCGGCCTTCATGGCGGCGGCGATTGCCTATGTTTCGGGAAATGTCTGGATCGGCGTCGCCTCTGCAGTCGCAGTGTCGGTGATCCTGTCGCTGGTGCATGGCGTGGCGTCGATAACCTTTCGCGGCAACCAGTTGATTTCGGGTGTCGCGATCAACTTTCTGGCCGCCGGGATCACGGTTGTCGTCGCGCAGAACTGGTTTCGTCAGGGTGGGCGCACGCCGTCGCTTTCCGGCGATGCACGGATGGCGCAGATCACGCTGCCTTTTGCCGATTCCCTGCGCGATGTGCCTGTGCTGGGGCCGCTCTATAGCGGCATCCTGTCGGGACATGCGTTGCTGGTCTATGTCGCCTTCCTGTGCGTGCCGCTGACATGGTATCTGCTGTTTCGAACCCGTTTCGGGTTGCGGTTGCGGGCCGTGGGGGAAAACCCGGCTGCCGTGGATACTGCCGGGATTTCGGTCACGGGTCTGCGCTATGCGGCGGTCGCGCTCTGCGGGGTTTTGTGCGGGCTGGCGGGGGCGTATCTCTCGACCGGGCTCTCGGCGGGGTTCGTGAAGGACATGACAGCGGGCCGCGGCTTCATCGCACTGGCCGCGATGATCTTTGCCAAATGGCGGCCCTGGCAGGCGCTGGGGGCAGTCTTGTTGTTCGGCCTGCTGGAAGCTGTGGCCAACAGGTTTCAGAATATCGAAGTTTTGGGACTCCCAGTTCCAGTTCAGGCGATGCAGGCCTTGCCCTATGTGCTGACAGTGGTCATTCTGGCAGGGTTCGTAGGCAAGGCCATTCCACCGCGCGCCGGTGGGGCCGCCTATGTAAAGGAACACTAACAGGCCCGGCGTGGCCCTGAGAGCGGAATGCAGATTTACCTGCCCATTGCCGAAACATCGGTCAATGCCTTCACGCTTCTGGGGGTCGGCGGGGGGGTGGGTCTGCTGTCCGGCATGTTCGGGGTGGGGGGCGGTTTCCTGATCACACCGCTTCTGTTCTTCATCGGCGTGCCGCCCGCCGTGGCGGTGGCGACCGGGGTCAATCAGGTCGTCGCCTCATCCATTTCCGGGGTGCTGGCGCATCTGAAGCGCAAGACAGTCGATCTGCACATGGGCACGGTGCTTTTGATCGGCGGTCTGATCGGCTCGCTGATCGGGATCTGGTTCTTCAATCTGATGAGCCGTCTGGGCCAGATCGACCTGATCGTGCAGCTGTCCTATGTCATCTTCCTAGGCATCATCGGGGCGCTTATGCTGCAGGAAAGCCTGCGCGCCCTTCTGCGGTCGAACAACCCCAGCGCCAGGCGCCGCAAGCTGCACAGCCACACATGGATACACAATCTGCCCTTGAAGATGAAGTTCCGCACATCGGGCCTTTATATCTCGGTCTTTCCGCCACTTCTGGTAGGGGTGGGTGTGGGTATTCTGGCCGCTATCATGGGGGTGGGCGGCGGGTTCATTCTGGTGCCGGCCATGATCTACCTACTGGGGATGCCGACCAAGGTCGTGATCGGAACATCGCTGTTTCAGGTGACATTCGTGGCGGCCTTCACCACCATGATGCATGCGATTACCAACCAGAGCGTCGATGTCATGCTGGCGATCTTCCTGATCCTCGGCGGCGTTGTCGGAGCGCAGTTTGGCACGCGGATCGGGCTGAAGCTGCGGGCCGAACAGTTGCGCATCCTGCTGGCACTACTGGTCCTTGCGGTCTGTGGCAAGATCGCATTTGACCTGCTGTGGACGCCATCCGAGTTCTACACGATCACTGTGCCGGGGCGGTTCTGATGCGGTGGCTTTTGATCCTGACAGTCTTGCTGGCGCCGCTGCCGCTACGGGCGGAAGAAGTGATTGCCGGGCTCAGCCAGAACCGCGTGTCCCTGACCGTGAATTTCGAAGGCTCCGACATCCTGATCTTTGGTGCGGTCCGGCGCGAGGCGTCGCTGCCGGAAGATACCGAACTGGATGTGATCGTCGCCGTAGAAGGGCCGCCGCTACCCGCCGTGATCTGGCGCAAGGCGCGGCGATTCGGAATCTGGGTGAATACCGATGCGCAGGAGGTCCGCGCCGCACCCAGTTTCTATGCTGTCGCCACCACCCGGCCCCTGCGCGATATCCTCTCGCCCGATGCAGACCTGACACACCGCATTTCCACCCGGCTGGCGATCTTTGAGGCGCGCGGCGGTGGCGACCGGGCCGACCCCGCTGCTTTCACCGAAGCGCTGATCCGCATCCGCGAAAGCGAGGGCCTCTATCAGAGCCGCGACAGCACCGTGACGCTTGAGCGCGACACCCTGTTCAGCACCCGTATTCTCTTGCCCAAGAACATCGTCGAGGGCACATATTCCGCACGGATTTTCCTGCTGCGCGATGGCGATGTGATCGACGATTTCGAAACATTCATCGATGTGCGCAAGGCGGTTCTGGAACGCTGGCTGACCAACCTTGCCTATGAGCAACCTGCACTCTATGGCCTGCTGGCGCTGGTGCTGGCGGTGTTCTTCGGCTGGGGCGCGTCCGCGTTGTTCCGGCTGATCCGCAACTGACCCCGGGGCCTGCCGGTCAGAATGCTTTGAATGTCATGGTCGTCAGTGTGCGGCTGATGCCCGGAATGTCAAACAGCCGGTCTGACAGGTAATGACCGACATCCTCGGCCTCGGGGATATAGATTTTCGCCAGCAGATCGAAATCGCCTGAAGTCGAATAGAGTTCCGAGACCACTTCGCGGTCATAGATCGCATCCGCGACCTCGTAGGTCTTGCCGGGTTGGCAGCGGAACTGGACAAAGACACAACGCATGGGCGCTCCTTGGGGTGGCGGGGATGGTGCGATAGTCGCGGATGGGCCGGGCAAGTCAAGGTCGGGAATTGGATAATTTTGCCATGATGAAAGCGTGAAGGGTGTTCACTCCTCTGGGGCGAGTGCCAGCGGAACTGGGGCCGCTGCAAGGTCATCGGTCGAAAGTGGGGCCCGCGGGCGGGCAAGGCGGGCGCGGATGACCCAGTGAAGGCGATGCTCGGCGCGGGTGATGGCGACATAGGCCAGCCGCTTCCACAACGCGATGCCGCCTTCCTGCCGCCCGGCGCGCGCGGCGGCAAACAGATCGGGCGCAAAGACCTGCACATCGGGCCATTGCGAGCCTTGGGCCTTGTGGATCGTGACCGCCGCACCATGCACGAAGGCCGCACCCATCGTGGCGGCGAAGGGAATGAAGGGTTCTGCCTCGGGGTCGGTTTCGATCTTGATGATCGAGGCGACGGAGATCTGCGGCTCCTCTGCGCCAAAGATATGCAGCCGCGAGAAGCCCGGCTTGCGACCGGGGCCCAGATAAACGACTTGTGCGCCCTTGATCAGCCCGCGCGCTTCCAGATCAATGCGTTTCTTGCGGTGTTTGAGCGGCAGTTCCAGTCCGTCGCACAGCAGCGGCTCGCCCGGCAGGAGGGCTGTTTCGGGCGCATCATGGGCGCGACGAAACGCGTTTATCAGGCGCAACCGCGTCGCATTGCGCCAGACCAGCACAGGCGAGCGCGCCATCAGGTCGCTGTCCACCCGCTCGGCCAGTTGCACGCGCGGGTCTTCGCGCGCAGCGGCAGCGACACGGGCCTCGAAATCCTCGAATTCCAGATCGGGGTCGGCCAGCGCATGGGCCAGATCGAGGATCGGGTTGTCCTGCGCCTGCCGGTGAATGCGTGACAGGTGCAGTTGCGCAGGGGCGGGCAGGGTGGCGAAGACCATCGTGCCCGATTGGCCCACGGGCGCAAGCTGGGCCGGATCGCCAAAGAGGATCAGGGTCGAGAAGAGTTCCTGCAAATCCTCGAGCTGGCGTTGATCCAGCATCGAGCTTTCATCGACAAACCCGATATCCAGCGGATCATCGCGCCGTTTCCAGCCAGTGATGAAATCCGACCCGCGCAAGCCCGCCGCCGCCAGCGCCCCCGGGATCGACTTCACCTGTTCATAGAAGGCATGCGCGCGGTCAAGGGCCGTATCCGCCAGCCCCGGTATGGTCGGTCGGGGCAGGTTGCCTGCCAACCACTCGGCGATGCGTTCAAATTCCGGGTCATAGACCGGCGTATAGAGGATGCGATGCAGCGTCGTGGCTGCAACCCCGCGCAGGCGCAGCACCGAGGCCGCCTTGTTGGTGGGCGCAAGCACCGCAAGGCTGCGCCGGTCGCGCCTGCGGCGGCTTTCATACTCGCCTGAGACGAGTTCCAGCCCCGCATCGGTCAGCGCGCGGGTCAGGGCAGCCAGCAGCATGGTCTTGCCCGACCCGGCCTTGCCGGTGATCGCCAGCGTGACCTGGGCTGCGTCGGCCTGGGTCGGGAGGGCGTGTGACTGCATCAGATCAACGCCGGTCCGTGACAGGACCTGTGCGACCCTGTCCCAGGCTTCGGCCTGATCTTCGGAAAACTGGAGCGGGAGTTCTGACATGTGCGCAGCCTATCGCAAGGTGCCGCCGAAGGGGACCGGAATCGGCCTGCGCGTGCCGCATTTTCTGGTATCAGGGGCTGCGATTTTTGGGGTCGGGTTTTGTGGGTCCCGGATCTTCGGGGTCGGGTTCTTCAGGTCCCTCGGTTTCCGGCCTATCATCGTCGGACCAGTGATTTTCAGGCCCGTGATCTTTCCGCTTCTGCCCCTCGGGTCCCTGATCGTCCGGTGCGGGGGCACCCTCCCTTTTCGGGGCATGCGTGTCATTCGCAGCCTTGTTCGCGAGTTCCAGATGGGCAAGCTGAATCGCTGTGTCCAGATGCTCGGCCAGCGCCGGCAAATTGTTTCGGGCTGCATAAGCCCGCAGGTCCGCCAAGGATTCGATCAGCCAGATATGTGACACCGGAACACGCTCCATCACGACGGGAACAGCCCCGCCAGACAGCACCAAAGTTTGGATTGTCAGAGTTAAGCAAACAATATGGCCACAAAAAGGACGCCGCGCGGCAGGAACCGCGCGGCGTGTCGAATCAGAGGGTTTAGGGCGGTTTAGCGTTTCGGCCCGGCCTCAAGCGCATCCTCGAAGGTGCGCAGCCCGGAGCGCGGCGACTGCACGAGCACGGCCATGTTGCCCGGCTTGTGTTCATTGCGCAGCATCATCATATGCGCCTTGGGGATGTCGGTCCAGGGAAACACCTCGGACATGCAGGGGTCGATCCGGCGTTCGATCATCAGCTTGTTGGCGGCGGCGGCCTGCTTGAGATGCGCGAAATGGCTGCCCTGAAGCCGCTTCTGATGCGACCAGACATGGCGGACATCGAAAGTGCAGTTGTAGCCCGACGTTCCGGCACAGATGACGACCATGCCGCCACGCTTGCACACGAAGGACGAGACCGGGAAGGTGGCTTGGCCGGGATGTTCGAACACGATATCGACATTGTTGCCCTTGCCGGTGAAGTCCCAGATCGCCTTGCCGAAGCGGCGGGCCTCTGCGAACCACTTGGCATAGTCGTCTGACCCGACTTCGGGCAACACGCCCCAGCAGTCGAAATCCTTGCGGTTGATCACGCCCTTCGCCCCTAGGCTCATGACGAAATCGCGCTTGTCCTCTTCCGAGATGACGCCGATCGCATTCGCCCCGGCGGCAACGGCGAGTTGCACGGCGAAAGACCCGATCCCCCCCGATGCGCCCCAGACCAGCACATTCTGGCCGGGCTTGAGTTCATGCGGATGGTGGCCGAACAGCATCCGGTAGGCCGTGGCCAGCGTCAGCACATAGCAGGCGGATTCTTCCCATGTCAGATGCTTGGGCCGTGGCATCAGTTGCTGGGCCTGAACGCGGGTGAACTGCGCAAACGACCCGTCCGCGCTTTCATAGCCCCAGATGCGCTGGCTGGGCGAGAACATCGGATCGCCGCCATTGCATTCCTCGTCATCGCCATCATCCTGATTGCAGTGGATCACGACCTCGTCGCCGACCTTCCAGTTGGTTACTTTCGATCCGACTTTCCACACAATCCCCGCGGCGTCCGACCCGATGACGGCATAGGGCGCGCCATGACCCTTGAAAACCGAAACGGGCTTGCCCAGACAGGCCCAGACGCCATTGTAATTGACGCCAGCCGCCATCACCAGAACCAGCACGTCATGGCTGTCGATCTCGGGCGTGTCGACGACTTCGACCTCCAGCGCCTGCGTGGGCTCTCCGTGCCGTTCCTGACGCAGGATCCAACCATACATCTGCCGTGGCACATAGCCCAGCGGCGGCATCTCTCCGATCTCGTAAAGATCTTTTTCCGGGGCCTCGTAAGGGGCCAAACCCGAATCTGTGTCCAGAGCCATCTTGCCTCCAATCTGTCGAACTGTGCTGCGCGCGCGTCATGCTGCGCTGCGGAAAAATCATGCGGCAGGTGCAGCAGCCTTAGAATCGGCGGCGCAACAATGCAACCCCTTAGGGCCACTTTTTGAAACTTTATGTCGTCGTTGTCTTGCCTTGCGGGTCGGGAGTATCCAGCAGCGTGGTCGCGGGCTGTGCCATGCCTTCAGGCGCATCGCATCGTTGCAATGTGCCCGAAGCGTAATAGCGCAGGACGCCCTGCTGCGCGTCGGCGACAGTGATCCGGTCTGCCCCCAGCGTCACGATCCCGCGCAACGCCAGAGCCGCCAGCCCGTTTTCCAGTGCATCCTGCGTCTCCGATTCTGGCAAATGCATCCAGGCCTGCCGCGCCTGCAATTCTTGGCGTAGCAGACGGGCTTCGTCCTCGATTGCAGCGCGCGAGGTGTCCGTCCCGGCGCGCAGCAGGGCAGCGGCGGCGAAAGTGACAGGCAGCACAGGCACGGCGGCACGGATACGCTCCATCAGTTCCTCGGCCAGGGCTTCGGTGCTGGCCTCCGGGGCCGCGGTCAGGAAACTGCGCAAGGACAGCGGCGCGCCATAGCATACTGCGGCGTAGCCAAAATGGGTGAACCGCCCCCGCAGTTTCTGCCACAGGATGCGCAGGGCAAATCCCAGCACCACTTTTACCCTCACAGGAAAGCGCCGGATCCCCTGCAATCCGGCCTCGATCAACACGCGGTCTTCCAGAACGCGGTCATAGTTCAGCGCAACCGGTACGAAGATAACATCCTGCCCGTCCTGCGGGTTGAAGCCGCGCAGGATGTAGTGCAGCAAACCCCGCTTCGCATGTCCCACCTTGCCGTCAAGGCTGAGCCCGCCTTCTGGAAAGATCGCCTGTGTCGTGCCCTGCTGGATCGACATCTGCACATAGCGTGCAAGGATCGCACGATAGAGCGGATTGGAATACCGGCGGCGGATGAAATACGCCCCCATCGCCCGGATCAGCGCCTTGAGCGGCCAGACCCGCGCCCATTCCCCAACGGCATAGCTGAGCGCGGAATGTTTCGAGGCCAGCCATGTGATCAGGACATAATCCATGTTGGAGCGGTGGTTCATCACGAAGATGACAGCCGCGCCGGGATCGATCTGTGCAAGAGCGGGCGATTCGGCGCCACCGATGCGCACCCGGTAGAGCCCGAGGCTGAGCTGGCGCGCCAGCCGGATTGCAAAGCCGAAATACGTTGCGGTTGAGAAGCCAGGCACGATTTCACGGGCATAGGACCGGGCGCGTTCAAACGCGACATTGGGCGGCACACCTTCGTCGCGGGCATAGCTGCGCACCGCTTCCATCACTTGCGGATCATAGATCAGCCGGGTTACCTGATCTTGCCTGCGCATGATGCGGAATGGCTCGATCGGGCGTTGCAGACGCTCGTTCAGTTTCGCGATCGCGCGTTCCATCCGGCGGCGAAAGAACCAGCGTACCGACGGGAACAGGAAATGCGAAGCGAAGGTGACCGCTGCAAAGCCAAGGATGAGGATCAGCGCCCAGAGCGGCAGTTCTACGGTCTGAAACATGAGATTATCTTGCAGGAAACAGGGGCGGGGTAAATGCCGTTTCTACGCGTGCGCGATATGGCCAGACCAAAAGGCCCCGGATGAACTCCGGGGCCGCGTCGGGGTTCTCATCTGTGGCAGGCAAACGGTCAGCCGACCAGTTCTAGGCCCGAGAAGAAATAGGCAATCTCGGCGGCGGCTGTTTCGGGTGCGTCCGAGCCGTGGACCGAGTTCTCGCCCACAGATTGCGCGAATTCGGCGCGGATCGTGCCGGGGGCCGCATCGGCAGGATTGGTCGCGCCCATGACTTCGCGGTTCTTGGCAATTGCGCCTTCGCCTTCCAGCACCTGCACGACGACGGGTTCTGATGCCATGAAGTCGCAAAGCTCGTCATAGAAGGGCCGTTCGGCATGGACCTCATAGAATTTGCCTACCTGAGCCTTTGTCAGGTGAATGCGTTTCTGGGCAACGATGCGCAGTCCGGCCTCCTCGAATTTCGCATTGATCTTGCCAGTCAGGTTGCGTTTTGTCGCGTCGGGTTTGATGATGGACAGCGTGCGCTCAAGGGCCATGGTTTTCTCCGGGAAAGTTGGGCGGGCCGACGGCCCGATATGGCGCGGCATCTAGCATGCCCGGCCAGCCGTGAAAAGGCCAATGCAGCGCGCCTCGGGGTGCAGATTCGTGCAGGCCCCTCGCGCATTGCCATTCGCTGTGGGTCAATCCCGGCCTACGCCGCGTTGCAGCGATTTCCGCTTGACATTATATTGCGCCTCAAGCATCCGAATGGGCAAGATTGTTACCAACGGCGCAGTCTCGCGCGCCCGGAGCAGGAGCCGCAGATGTCCGACGCCACGCCATCCAGAAACAAACCCTGGCTGTTTCGCACCTATGCGGGCCATTCCACGGCGCAGGCGTCCAACGCGCTTTACCGCACCAACCTGTCCAAGGGGCAGACGGGCCTGTCCGTGGCTTTCGATCTGCCGACCCAGACCGGCTATGACAGCGACCACCAGCTTGCACGCGGCGAGGTTGGCAAGGTCGGTGTGCCGATCTGTCACTTGGGCGACATGCGGATGCTGTTCGATGCGATCCCGCTGGAGCAGATGAACACCTCGATGACGATCAATGCCACAGCCCCGTGGTTGCTCGCGCTCTATATCGCTGTGGCAGAGGAGCAGGGCGCGGATGTCAGCCAGTTGAACGGCACGGTGCAGAATGATCTGATCAAGGAATATCTGTCACGCGGGACGTATATCTGCCCGCCAGAGCCGTCCTTGCGCATGATCACCGATGTCGCGGCCTACACGCGCGCGCACCTGCCGAAATGGAACCCGATGAATGTGTGTTCCTACCACTTGCAGGAAGCCGGTGCCACGCCCGAGCAGGAACTGGCCTTCGCGCTGGCCACGGCCTGTGCGGTGCTGGATGACCTGAAAACCAAGGTCCCGGCAGAGAATTTCCCGCAGATGGTGGGGCGGATTTCATTTTTTGTGAATGCGGGTATCCGGTTTGTCACCGAGTTGTGCAAGATGCGCGCCTTTGTCGATCTGTGGGACGAGATCTGCCGCGACCGCTATGGGATTGACGACCCGAAATACCGCCGGTTCCGCTATGGGGTGCAGGTGAACTCGCTTGGCCTGACCGAACAGCAGCCCGAAAACAACGTCTATCGCATCCTGATCGAGGCGCTCGCGGTCACGCTGTCCAAGAAAGCGCGCTGCCGGGCCTTGCAGCTTCCGGCCTGGAACGAGGCGCTTGGCCTGCCGCGCCCCTGGGACCAGCAATGGTCGCTGCGCCTGCAGCAGGTGCTGGCCTATGAAACCGATCTTCTGGAATTCGATGACCTGTTCGACAACAACCCCGCCATTGACCGCAAGGTTGCCGCGCTGATGGAAGGCGCGCGCGCCGAACTGGCGCGGATCGACGACATGGGCGGGGCGGTCAAGGCCATCGACTACATGAAATCGCGGCTGGTGGAGTCGAACGCGGCACGGATCGCCGGGATCGAGACTGGCGAGACTGTCGTGGTGGGGGTCAACAAGTTCACCACCACCGAACCCTCGCCCCTGACCACTGGCGAAGGTGCGATCATGATGGCCGACCCCGAGGCCGAGGCCGATCAGATAGCCCGCCTTCAGGCCTGGCGTGCGGCGCGCGATGAAGCCGCGGTGCGCGCGGCGCTGGCCGATCTGCGCGAAGCGGCGCGATCGGGCCTCAATGTGATGCCTGCCTCCATCGCGGCGGCGCGTGCCGGGGCAACCACAGGCGAGTGGGGCGAGACTGTGCGCGCGGCCTTTGGTCAGTATCGTGCGCCCACGGGCGTCAGCCGCGCGCCCTCGAACCGCACCGAGGGGCTGGAGCCTGTGCGCGAGGCCGTGGACGCTGTCAGCGCGAAACTGGGCCGCAAGCTGAAATTCGTGGTCGGCAAGCCGGGGCTGGACGGCCATTCCAACGGGGCCGAACAGATCGCGGCGCGCGCGCGCGATTGCGGCATGGATATCTCGTATGAGGGGATTCGCCTGACCCCGGCCGAGATTGTGGCCGCCGTTCGGGACGAGGACGCGCATGTCGTGGGGCTGTCGATCCTGTCGGGCAGCCATATGCCGCTGATGGAAGAACTGATGGAGTTGATGCGCGCAGAAGGGCTGGCCCATGTGCCGGTGATCGTGGGGGGCATCATCCCCGATGACGATGCGGCAAAGCTGCGTGCCATGGGGATTGCGCAGGTCTATACGCCCAAGGATTTCCAGCTTAACCGCATCATGCTCGATATCGTGGCGCTGGTGGACCCGGAACCTCTGGCCGCCGAATAGCTCACGCCGGGCGCAGGTTCATCGCGCGTTCGCGCACCGGCAGGTGCACGATCGCCGAGAACAGGCCGACACCCACGCCGACCCACCAGACCAGCGTGTAATCGCCGTGCAGGTCATACAGCGCCCCGCCCAGCCAGACGCCCAGAAAGCTGCCAAGCTGGTGGCTGAAAAACACGATCCCGTAAAGCGTGCCCATATAGCGCAGCCCGTAGATATGCGCGATCAGCCCCGATGTCAGCGGCACGGTCGCCAGCCAGAGCGCGCCCATGAGAATCGAGAAGACCAGCACCGAGGCGGGCGTGATCGGCGACAGGATGAAGGCCGCCGCGATGACGGTGCGCGCCATGTAGATGGACGCCAGCAGGTATTTCTTGGAATACCGCTTGCCCAGCCATGCCGCAAAGATCGTGCCGCCGATATTGGCCAGCCCGATCAGCGAAATCGCGACCGCCCCCAGCGCCGAGGTCGTGGTGATGCCAAATGCGGCCAGCATCCCGTCGGGTGCAATGGGGCCGCACATCTCGGTCACCATGGCGGGGAAATGGGCCGTGACGAACGCCAGTTGGTAGCCGCAGGAAAAGAACCCCAGGAAGATGAGCGTGAAGGACGGGTCACGAAAGGCCTGCTGCAGGGCCGCGCCCATGCTCTGTTCCAGTTCGCGGCGGTTGGCAGGGGCCGTGCTGCGCATCATCGGCAGCGCAAAGAGGCTCAGAAGAACCAGTGCGGCAAAGATGACGAAGACGCTTTGCCACGAATAGAAGGCCAGCAGGATTTCGGCCAAGGGCGCGCCAAAGACCTGCCCGGCGCTGCCCGCGGCGGTGGCGATGCCCAGGGCAAGACTGCGGTTGTCATCGGATGCCGCGCGCCCGACCACAGCCAGAATGACGCCGAACCCGGTTCCGGCAATGCCGAAGCCCACGAGGATTTCGAGGAGTTGATGCGCGCCGGGTGTTACCGCGAAAGAGGACAGCACCAACCCTGCTGCATAGACCAGCGCGCCTGCAATGATCGCCTTGCGGTCGCCGAACTTTTCGGCAATCGCGCCGAAGATCGGCTGGCCAATCCCCCAGGCGAGGTTCTGAATGGCAATCGCCAGCGAGAATTCGGCGCGCAGCCAGCCGAATTCCTCGGCAATCGGAATCTGGAACACCCCGAAACTGGCGCGAATGGCGAAGCTGATCATGATGATGATACAGCCACCAATCAGCACAGGCGTCATCAGGGGGGTGCGGGCAGCGGGCATCAGGCAGACTCGGGCGGGAAAGCTGCGCTTAACATGTTCAATTCCCTGCCGGGCGTCAAGCACTCAGGCAACGAGGGTCTCGGCCTCTTTGAGATCCACGCTGACCAATTGGCTGACCCCGCGTTCGACCATCGTCACCCCGAACAGCCGGTCCATCCGCGCCATCGTCAGCGCGTTATGGGTGATGATCAGATAGCGCGTATCGGCGCGGCGGGTCATTTCATCGAGGAGGTCGCAGAACCGCGCGACATTGGCGTCATCCAGCGGTGCGTCCACCTCGTCCAACACGCAGATCGGCGCGGGGTTGGCCAGAAACACGCCAAAGATCAGTGCCAGCGCGGTCAGTGTCTGCTCGCCCCCGGACAGAAGCGAGAGAGTGGACAGTTTCTTGCCCGGCGGCTGGCACATGATTTCCAACCCCGCATCCAGCGGGTCGTCGCTTTCCACCAGCACCAGCCGTGCCTCGCCCCCGGAAAACAGATGCGTGAACAGCGTGGTGAAATTGGCATTCACCTTTTCGAAGGCAACCAGCAGCCGTTCGCGCCCTGCCCGGTTCAGCGCATGGATACCCGCGCGCAGCTTGGCGATGGCGGCTTCCAGATCGGCCTTTTCCTGCACCAGCGT
>SLQN01000513.1 GCA_007131465.1 Paracoccaceae bacterium | reverse complement strand
AGAAGCCCGTATTTCGCGACTTCGCCATAGCCAGCCAGAAAATCGCGCGCAGGCAGGCTGTCCAGAAGGTCAATATCGGCCAGAACAAGGCTCGGTTGATGAAAAGCCCCGACAAGGTTCTTGCCGTGAGAGGTGTTGATCCCGGTCTTGCCGCCGACCGAGCTGTCCACCTGCGCCAGCAGCGATGTCGGGACCTGCACGAAGCGTACGCCCCGGCGCAGCACCGATGCCGCAAAGCCCCCCAGATCGCCGATCACCCCGCCACCCAGCGCGATAACCATGTCGCGCCGCTCGACCTTCGCATCAAGCAACCATTCCACGGCCTCGCGCAGCCCGTCCCAGCCCTTTGTCGCCTCGCCGGGTGCCAGTGCATGGGCCTGGGCGGCAATATCCGCACGTTGCAACCCAGCCACCAGCCCGGCCAGATGCAGCGCGGCCACGCGGGTTTCGGTCAGCACCGCGACCCGGTCGCGCGCGAGAAAGGGCGCAATCAGCGCCCCGGCCTGCGCCACAAGCCCCTGTCCGATCACCACATCATAGGATCGCGCGCCAAGGGGCACATGCACCCGGTCGATCTGCGTCATCCCTTGCCCCCGCCATCAACGCCGTCAACAATATCGGGCCGTGTGGCCAGCGTCGCGAGCACGGCGCGCGCCATATCAGAGATCGAATAGGCTGGATCGGCGGCAACCACCAGATCGGCCTTTGCATAGTCCGGTTCGCGCGCGTCCAGTAACTGCGCCAGCGTTTCGCGCGGGGCCTCGGTCCTGAGCAGCGGGCGCGTCGTCTTCTGGCGCACGCGCGACCACAAGAGGTCCAGATCCGCCTTCAGCCAGACAGATATGCCCAGTTCCGAGATCAGCGCGCGCGTTTCGGCGTTCAGAAATGCCCCGCCGCCGACCGACAGCACTGCGGGCCTGCCCCGCAACAGCCGCGCGATCACCTCGGCCTCGCGGGCGCGGAAAAACGCCTCGCCATCGCGCGCGAAGATCTCGGCGATGCTCATGGCGGCTGCGGCGACGATGGCGTCGTCCGAATCGAGGAAGGGGGCCGCAAGCATCCGCGCCAGTTCCTTGCCCACTGCGGTCTTGCCTGCGCCCATCATGCCGACAAGAACGACTGTCTTGCGCAATTTCATGCCTGCACCGCTCCCTGCCATTCCGGCCCGACAATCAGGCTTTCCCATCAAGTTTTCGTGGCCTGTCTGTTTCATGTCGTGATAATGCGGCATTGTCGACTGGAAAACCCCCAAAGCGGTATCGCCTTGAGAAGGGGTATGCGTTCAGAAAGGCAGGCCCCTATGCGTTACATCTTCCGGCTGGTGCTGGTGCTGGTCATCCTCGCGGCGATTGCCGTGCTGGCCTATAGCTATGTCGGCGATCTGACGGCGCAGCGCGAGTCCGTCGAAACGCCGGTCACGCTGGAGGTGAATTGACCCGCGTAGGACAGCAATCGGGCGGCGCAGACCTGCGCGGCGGCAGGCTGGCGGCTGCGATGCTTCTGGCCATGATCGCGCTGCCCCTGCCGGGCGCGGCGCAACAGGGCAGTGGCGCGCCGCTCAGCGCGATCGACTGGTTGCAGCAGGCGCTGGAGGCGCCCATGCCACAGCCGCCATGGCCGGACGGACCCGGGGTCTCTGACAGTCGGGAGGGCAGCGCGGCAACGGCGCTTTTGCCCGATACGACGCTTACGATCCCCAGTTCTGCGGTGGTGACGGCATCGCTGTCGGGCGACGCGCGTGACGTCGCGGGCCTGTTTACCGCCGAACGCGCGGGCCTTCCACGCGATCTCTGGGCCGCGATCCCGCGCTCCGAAGTCATCGCCGCCATCGCGGAATTGCCCACCGACACGCTGCCCAGTGCGATGCGGCTGACCCTGCGGTTGCTGCTGGCCGAATTCGCGCCACCGCTTGATGACATGCCCGACAGCCGCGATGCCTTGCTGACGGCGCGGCTGGACAAGCTGATCGCACTGGGCGCGCTGGAACAGGCGGGCCAGCTTATCGCAGCGGTTCCCGATACCGGCGCGGCGCTGGACGCGCGCGCCTTCGATATCGCGCTGCTTCTGGGCGAGGAAGACCGCGCCTGCGCGCAGATGCAGGGCCGGATCGCCCCCGATATTGGCCATGCCGCGCAGGTCTTCTGCATGGCCCGGCGCGGAGAGTGGCAGGCCGCACATGCGAGCCTCATGGTCGCACGCAGCCTGCGCCTGATCCCCGAGCCCGAGGCCGGATTGCTGGCGCGGTTTCTGGAAGAGGAAGAGGCCGAAGCCCCGCCGCCCCCGCCGCAGCAGACCACCCCCCTGGGCTGACGCATCATGGAGGCGCTGGGCGATCCTGTCACCACAGCGGGACTGCCGGTTGCCTATGCCCATGCCGATCTGCGCGGCACATCGGGCTGGCGCGCGCAGCTTGACGCGGCAGAGCGGCTGACGCGCGCCGGGGTCTTGCAGTCAAACCGGCTTCACGGACTGTATACCCAGCGCCGCGGGGCAGCATCGGGCGGGCTGTGGGAACGGGTGCGCGCCGTGCAGGCGCTGGAACGCGCCGCCGCGCGGGGAGACACCGATGTCGTGGCCGAGGTTCTGATCACGGCCTGGCCGCTGTTTGTCGCGGTCGAACTGGAAGTGGCCTTCGCCGAGACCCATGCCGCGGCGCTGGCCAATCTGCCGCTGACAGGCCACGCAGGCGAAATCCAGTGGAATTTGCTGGTGCTGGCGCAGGAAAATCCGGCGCGCGCGGCCGAATTGATGCCTGAAGGCGGGGTGGGGCCGCTGGTGATGGCGCTGATCGAGGAGCGCGAGTTGCCCGCGGTCGCGCGCGCACCGATGGCGCAGGCAATCCGCGACGGGTTCAGCGCGGCGACGCCGCCCGATGACGTGCAGACGCAGATTGACGCGGGTGCAACCGGGATGGTTCTGCATGGCGCGCTTGGCGCGCTGGCGCAGGCCGCGGTGGGCGATGTGCAGGCCGCGAACGCCGGGCTGCAAGGGCTGCGCGCCCTCGGCCTTGACGCCGTGGCGCGGCAGGTCGCGATCGAACTTCTGTTGCTGGAGCGGCGAGGATGAACACGCCCGCCCCACCGCGCCCCGCCCCACCGCGCCCCGCCCTGCCAGCGGACAGCTTGCGCTGGATTTCCACCTTTCTACAAGCGCAAGCCGCCGAACAGGGCAGCGCGCGCAACACCCAACTGGCCTATGCCCGCGACCTGCGCGATTTCGCGGACTGGTGTGCGGGGCAGGGGCTGGACTTCACCAGCTTGGCGCGCGGCGATGTCGAAGCCTATCTGGTGGCGTGCGCCGCGCAGGGGTTGGCGCAAGCGACCCGCGCGCGCAGGCTGGCCGCGATCCGGCAGATGTTTCGCTTCGCCTATGCCGAGGGCTGGCGCAAGGACGACCCCGCCAGCCGTATTGCAGGCCCCGGCAAGTCGAAGAAACTGCCGTGCACGCTGGGCCATGACGATGTGGACGCGCTGTTGCGCGCGGCGCGCGAGACGGGGCGCACCACCGGTGACCGGCTGCGCAATGCCTGCCTTATGGAACTGCTTTATGCCACCGGGCTGCGGGTCAGCGAACTGGTCAGCCTGCCCGTTGCTGCTGTGCGCGGTGACCCGCAGATGATCCTTGT
>SLQN01000444.1 GCA_007131465.1 Paracoccaceae bacterium | reverse complement strand
GCAGTCGCTGCACAACGCCTGCATCAACCGTGGGAACATTTTCCTTGTAGGCGAGAGAACCATAGGTCGTAGCCAGATCTTTCGTTGCCGTCAGATCCTTGATCCCGACAACCAGCCCATGCAAAGGACCAATCTGCTCACCAGCCAGTACCGAACGTTCAGCCGATTGCGCGGCAGCGCGGGCAGATTCCATGTCCATTGCTACCGTCGCATTAAGAACCGGATTGGCTTCATCTATGCGTTCGAGATGACTCTCGAGCAATTCGACCGGCGAAATCTCTTTGCGACCGATCATCGCGCGCAGTGTTACAGCATCATACGCCGATAGATGTGTTTGTTTCGTGAAGCCTGGAGGAACAGTGCCTGCCATGAAAGACCTCTCATTTGCACCTCAGGTTCAACTCTCAGAACCCTCTATGTGTATACTGTATACAGCATTACAAACTTGAGATCGTCAATCAAGTCTAAATCGGAGGAAGCAACCATTCGGTGCCGACCTGACCGCAGAACGCCTAAAAACTTCCGTCAACGCAGGCCATTGTGCCACGAACTGGCCGCGAAATGCCCGTCGCATGCTGGAGCCTTGTGCATCTTACATGTGTTCGAGAGCAATCCGTAACTTCACGACGAAGAGTTTCGGGTGGGCACGCCTGATGTGGATAATGCGACGAAATTCATTACCTCGCCGCTCAACCTGTAGAGTAGCAAGGTAGTGTTAAGTCGATATCCGGTTTCATTCGAAGCCAGGACGGTGAATGCCAAGGCATTGCTTCACCCTTTGGCACCGGCTCCGAAGGTTGCGGTAATCACTGCCTTCTTGCTGCGGACGTGATCGCGCAACAACCGGCCCAAAGCTTCGCCTTCACGGGCATGGATCAAGACCAGCATACGGTCGTGATCCTTCATTGCCTCGGCCCATTGATCCGGCGTCTTATGGGCTGTAAAGCGGGCGCGCTGGATGCGGCTGGATAAGTTCGCATAGATACCTTGCAGAGTTTCGTTACGCGCCGACATCATGATCGCCTCGTGGATCTGCTGGTTCCGGGCAAAATAGGTGGGCGCATCCTGCCGTTCGTAGGCGGCGCGCATTTCCTCATGCAAAACTTGAAGTTCCGCAATTTCAGCATCAGTGATGTTCCGGCACAGCAGTTCTCCTGCAATCGCTTCAAGGCCAGCGATCACTTCGGCAACCTCCTCGATCTCGGTCTGTGAAATACTGGCGACCTGAGCGCCCCGATTGGGCAGAATATCAAGCAGCCCTTCGGACGACAGAATCTTGATCGCCTCACGCAGGGGTGTTCGGGAGATGCCGAAACGTTTGGCAAGCTCGGTTTCGTTCAGCCGCTCGTGAGGCTTCATTTCGCCCGACTGGATCAATGCACGAAGACGTTGGGCGACTTCGTCATGCAGGTAGTTGCGGCCTATGCGATCGGGGCTATCGGTCTGTTCCTGAATATTCATCACGCCAACCTTTTGGCCTAGCATAGCTCTGCTGGTCAATACTGTCCATGTCTAGCGCCCAGTTTAGCACGGTAACCACATGAACCGCCACGCGGTCCGCACCGTCTGCAATCTGGCTGCGGCAACTCGTTCCATCGGCGACGATCAGATCATCAGGGCCGACAGCACGCACTGCGGGCAGCAGTGATAGTTCACCCATTGCCATCGACACATCGAAAGTCTCGGCCTGATGTCCAAATGCACCGGCCATGCCGCAGCAGCTTGACTCGATCAACTGGACCTTTAATCCCGGGACATGGGACAGGATCGTTTCCACTGGCCCCATCACACCAAGCGCCTTCTGGTGGCAATGGCCATGCAAGTGGGCGGTGCGCCCGCCCATGTCACGCAGGGGCAGCGTGAGTCCGCTCTCCAGGTCCTCGGCCAGCACTTCTTCAAGCAGTTTCGCAGCAACACCAAGGTCGTTGGCTTCGGCCTTTGACAGCAATACACGGTACTCATCGCGCAGTGTCAGCAGGCAGGACGGCTCCAGCCCCACGATCCGCGCGCCACGACGGACCAACGGAAGCAGAGCGTCCGCCGTACGTCGCGCCTCGGCACGGGCGCCATCTACATCGCCGACGGCCAGATATGTGCGCCCACAGCACAGCGGTCGCGCCACCGCTCCGGTGGGTGGATGATGCAGTCGGTAACCGAAAGCCTCCAGAACCCGCCACGCTGCGGTCAGATTTTCAGGCTCGAAATAACGGTTGAATGTATCGGCCAACAGCACCAGATCGCGCCCGTCACCGACGATATCTTCAGCTTTTGCTACCCTGCCCGGTGCATGCCATGGTTTTTGCCAGACAGGAAGACGGCGCTTTCCGGACAGGCCCAGCAACCGTTCACTGAGTGCTGCAAGTCCCGGCACACGGTCGCGCAGGTTCACCAGCGAACGCAGCCGCGCGGCGATCGGGGCATAGCGCGGCAAATGGGCGACCAGTCGTTCGCGCAATGGTGTACCGTGACGGGCATGATAATGGTGCATGACCTCTATTTTCATCTTCGCCATGTCCACCCCGGTGGGGCATTCACGACTGCATGCCTTGCATCCGACGCACAGCGCCATGGTGTCTTTCATTTGTTGCGAAGTGAACGCCCCCTCGCCTAATTGCCCCGAAATCGCCAGGCGCAACGTGTTGGCACGACCCCGTGTCAGGTGCATCTCATCTCCGGTTACCCGGTAGCTGGGGCACATCGCGCCTCCCACCAGTTTGCGACAGGTGCCGTTGTTGTTGCACATTTCCACCGCACCAGCGAATCCTCCCCAGTCGGACCAATCAAGGGCCGGGTCAGCAGGCTGGGTGGTGGTGTAACCCGGCTTGAATCGTAGCAGGTCAGCGTCGTCCATCCGGTAGGGGCGCACAATCTTGCCGGGATTCAGGCGGTTCAGCGGGTCGAAACTGTCCTTCACCTTTTCGAATGCCCGGATCAGTCTGGGGCCGAACATCCGTTCATGAAATTCCGAGCGTGAAATGCCGTCGCCATGTTCTCCGGAATGCGAACCTTTGAAGTGGCGCACCAGATCGCAAGCTTCTTCGGCGATCGCGCGCATGGCCTGTATGCCACCCGCATCCTTCATGTTCAGGATAGGGCGCACATGCAGGCAACCGACCGAGGCATGAGCATACCATGTCCCCCGTGTGCCGTGGCGGTCGAACAGATCGGTGACAGCATCCGTGTAGTCGGCCAGATGTTCCAATGGTACGGCGCAATCCTCAATGAAGCTGACCGGTTTTTCATCGCCGCGTGAAGACATCATGATATTCAGGCATGCCTCTCGGACGTCCCACACCTGTCTCTGACCGGCTGGGTCCGTGATGGCGACCACGGAGTTCTGAAAGCCGTGATCAGCCATACAGACATCGAGGCGATTGAGGTCGGTATTCAGCCTTTCGCGCGACTCGCCGGCGAACTCCACCAGTAACAAACAGTCAGGCTGGCCCCGTGTGATCTGCGCCAGCGTGCGGGCGAACAGCGGAATGTCGGCCCCAAGACGCAATACGTTGTTATCCACCAACTCCACCGCTGTTGGACCCAGATCAACCAGATGGCGGGTTGTTTCCATTGCTGCGCGGAAGGATGGAAAGTGACAGATGCCCATCACGCGTTGCTCTGGAAGCGGTG
>SLQN01000140.1 GCA_007131465.1 Paracoccaceae bacterium | reverse complement strand
TCTTCACCCTGTCGCTGATGATCGGCACCGCGGGTCTGCCGCATGTCATCATCCGCTTCTTCACCGTGCCGAAGGTGGCCGATGCGCGCAAGTCCGCGGGTTGGGCGCTGATCTTCATCGCGCTGCTGTACACCGTGGCCCCGGCCGTGGGTTCCATGGCGCGGCTGAACATCATCACCACCATCTACCCGCACAGCCTGGAGTCCGGCGAGGTCGATCTTGACCGCCCCATCGCCTATGAGGATCGCCCGCAATGGATGATCAACTGGGAGCAGACCGGGCTGCTGGCCTTTGAAGACAAGGCCGGTGACGGCGTCATCCGCTACTACAACGAGGCCAACCCGCCCGAAATCGCCATCGAGCAGGGCTGGCAGGGCAACGAGATGGTCACCTTCAACCAGGATATCCTGGTGCTGGCCAACCCCGAGATCGCGCAGCTGCCCATGTGGGTGATCGCACTGATCGCGGCGGGCGGCCTGGCGGCGGCGCTGTCCACGGCGGCGGGTCTGCTGCTGGCCATATCCTCGGCCATCAGCCACGACCTGATCAAGTCGATGATCAATCCCGGCATCTCGGAAAAGGGTGAGCTACTGGCCGCGCGCATATCGATGGCCTTCGCCATCGTGCTGGCCACGGTGCTGGCCTGGAACCCACCAGGATTTGCGGCACAGGTGGTGGCACTGGCCTTCGGGCTGGCGGCAAGCTCGCTGTTCCCGGCGATCATGATGGGCATCTTCTCCAAGAAGATGAACTCCACCGGGGCGATCACCGGCATGATCGTGGGTCTTGGCTCCACGGTTCTGTATATCTTCACCTATCTGGGCTGGTTCTTCATTCCGGGAACCAACATGCTGCCCAACACGCCCGATAACTGGCTGTTCGGCATCTCGCCGCTGAGCTTTGGCGCAGTGGGTGCGGCTCTGAACTTCGTCGCGGCCTACATTGTGCTGAAGATGACCGCCCCGGCACCCGAGCATATTCAGGAACTGGTGGAATCGATCCGCGTTCCGAAAGGTGCTGGCGACGCCGTCGCGCACTAGGCGCGTCTACCGACATGGCCTGTCCCCCGCAACGGGGGGCAGGCCGCCCAAAACAGAACATAGCAGAGGGGATGCATGCACATGACTGACGTATCGCCCAAGGTTCTGGAATTTTTGCAGAATGTTCATCCCTATGACAGCCTGCCGCAGGACGAACTGGCGCGTGTCGCCAGTTGCTTCAGCCGCAGGGAAATGCCGTCCGGCACTGCGATTTATTCGGTCGGAGATCCGATCACCCATGTCTATCTGGTAAAATCCGGCACGATCGAGGTGACGGATACGCATGGCGCGCTGGTCTCGATCCTCAGCCCGCGCAATTCCTTCGGCGAAAGGGGGCTTTTGCGCGACGGGTTGGCGGTGACAACTGCGGCCACGACAGCGGATTCGGTGATCCTGTGCCTGCCCGGTGACGAATTGCGCCACCTGATCGCCAATTTCCCGGCATTCGAGCGGTTCTTCAGCCGGGGCCAAAGCGGCAAGACCGCCCGGCAGAACGATCTGGCGACGCTGAAGGTCTCGGATCTGATGGCGCGCAAACCGCTGAGCGTGACGCCCCGGACCACGGCGCAGGAGGCCGCGCAACTGATGCGCGAGAATCGTTTCTCCTGCGTGCCGGTGGTGGAGGGGGAGGTTCTTGTCGGCATTGTCACCACGCGCGATCTGTCGGGCCGCGTGCTCGCCGAGGGCCGCGCACCCGACACGCCGCTGTCCGAGATCATGACCCCCGATCCGCTGTCGCTGACACCGCAATCGCTGGGGTCGGACATCCTGCACATGATGCTGGAAAACCGCATCGGCCATCTGCCGGTGGTGCAGGGCAAGAAGCTGATCGGGATGATCACCCAGACCGACCTGACGCGGTTTCAGGCGATCAGTTCGGCGCAACTTGTGCGTGATGCGGCGGTGGCCGAGACCCATGAAGACCTTGCCCATGTGACCGAGCGCATCCCGCAACTTCTGGTGCAGCTTGTGGGCGCGCATAACGCGCATGAGGTGGTCACCCGGCTGATCACCGACATTGCCGACACCGTCACGCGGCGGTTGTTGAAACTGGCCGAGGAAAAGCTGGGACCACCGCCTGTGCCCTATCTTTGGGCAGCCTGCGGCAGTCAGGGGCGGCAGGAACAGACCGGCGTGAGCGATCAGGACAACTGCATCATCATCGATGATGCAGTGACATCTGATGATATGGTCTATTACGCCGAACTGGCACGGTTCGTGTCGGACGGGCTGGATGCGGCGGGGTATTTCTACTGTCCTGGCGACATGATGGCCACGAACCCGCGCTGGTGCCAGCCCGCACGTGTCTGGCGGCGGTATTTTCAGGGCTGGATCAGCGCGCCCTCGCCCGAGGCGCAGATGCTGGCCTCGGTCATGTTCGACCTGCGCCCCATCGGCGGACAGGTCAGCCTGTTTCGGAGCTTGCAAGAGGAAACGCTGGCAGCAGCGTCGAAGAACTCGATCTTCGTGGCGCATATGGTGTCGAACTCGGTCAAGCATTCGCCGCCGCTCGGTCTGTTGCGCAGTTTCGCCACCATTCGGTCGGGCGAGCACAAGAACCATGTGGACATGAAGCTGGGCGGGGTCGTCCCGGTCACCGATCTGGGCCGCGTCTATGCTTTGCGCGGGCGGATCCCGGCGGCCAATACCCGTGCACGGCTGCTGGCGGCGGAAGAACAGGGCATCATCTCGGTGTCGGGGGCGCGCGACCTGATCGAGGCCTATGACCTTATCGCCAATCTGCGGCTGGAAAATCAGGCGAGCCTTGTGCGCATGGGGCGCAAGCCAGACAATTTCCTTGCGCCCTCGGACCTGTCGGACTTTGAACGCAGCCATCTGCGCGATGCCTTTGTCGTCGTGCGCACCATGCAATCGGCTGTCGGCCAGCTTGCCGGAACCCTGAGTTAAATAAAGGACAACAGAGCCTATGCTTCTGGAATTTCTGGCAGTGATCGTGGCGGGCTTTGGGGGCGGTGGGACGGCCCATTTCCTCTACCGGCTGAGTGCGCGGCGGCTGCCTGAATGGCTGACCCCGGTGGGCGTGGCCGCAGGCATGCTGGCGATGGTTGTCTATCTGGAATATTCCTGGGCCGACCGCTTCGAGCGCGGCCTGCCCGAAGACATCGTGGTCGTCAGCAGGAACCAGCATGTGTCCTGGATGCGGCCCTGGACCTATGCCGTGCCGCTGACAAACCGCATCATCGCCGTGGACAACCGCATTCGCCAGCGCACCAGCCGCAACCCCGATCTGGTTCTGACCGGGGTTATCCTGCAGGAACGCTGGGCGCTGACGATGGGGTTTCAGTCGATGTTCGACTGCGCCACCGCCCGCCGTGCGGATCTGACCGAAAACACCAGACTGGATGAGGATGGCATTCCGCAGGCTGCGGACTGGTACCAGCTTGGCCCGGAGGATCCGTTCTTGAGAGTTGCATGTGAAGGAGGAGCACATGGAGGACCCCCCGAAACCGGTTGAGATCCTGGTGGTCGAGGACGAGGACAATATCGCCATTGCCCTCAATTACCTGCTGACCCGCGAAGGCTACAGCCAGACGCGAATTGCGACAGGTGCAGGCGCGGTCGATATG
>SLQN01000007.1 GCA_007131465.1 Paracoccaceae bacterium | reverse complement strand
TGTTGACGGAGCTTGTGATCCCGCGCAGCGGGTATGAGCTTGTCCTTGACCCGGAATCCCCGATCGATGATCTGGTCGTGGATGTTGCATCGGGCCGCACGGGCTAAGTGACCTGCAGGCTTGGTTCAAAGATCACAGTGTGAAAACATAGCGCAAAGGTCAGGACGCAGAACATGACAAACTCCCCCCGCTTCATCCATCTGCGCACCCATACCGAATATTCCCTGCTTGAAGGCGCGATCCCGCTGAAAAAGCTGGTCAAGGACTGCGTGGCAAAGGGCTATCCGGCCATTGCCGTAACCGATACCGACAACATGTTCGCCGCGCTGGAATTCTCGGTCCTTGCTGCCGGTGAAGGTCTGCAACCGATCCTGGGCTGTCAGATCTCGGTGGCCTATGACCCGCCCGCGCCCGGCGAAAAGCTGCGCATGCCCGCGCCCGTCGTGCTGCTGGCGAAGTCCGAGCGGGGCTACATGAACCTCATGAAGCTCAATTCCTGTCTGTATCTGCCGACAGACAGGCCCGTGCCACAAGTCACGCTGGAGGAACTGACTGCCCATGCCGACGGGCTGATCTGCCTGTCGGGCGGGGCCGAGGGCGCTGTGGGCAAGCTGGTCCAGACCAACCAGATGCCCAAGGCCCGCGCGCTGATGGCGCGGCTGGCGGCGATCTACCCCGACCGGCTGTATGTGGAACTCCAGCGCCACGCCGATGACGGCGGCCAGATGATGGAGGCCGAGCGCGTGACCGAGCGCGCCTTTGTCGAGATGGCGCATGCGATGGACCTGCCCCTTGTGGCCACCAATGACGCCTATTTCCCCAAGCCCGAGATGTATGCTGCCCATGACGCGCTCTTGTGCATCAAGGAGGGGGCCTATGTCGATCAGGCCGCCCCGCGCCGCCGCCTGACGCCGCAACACTACCTCAAATCCCCTGATGAAATGGCCGCCCTGTTCGCGGACCTGCCCGAAGCGCTGGAAAACACGGTCGAGATTGCACGCCGCTGCGCCTACCGGGCCGAGACCCGCGCACCGATCCTGCCGCGTTTTGCCGAGGACGAGGTCGAGGAATTGCGCCGCGAGGCGCGCGCCGGGCTGGCCGCGCGGTTGGCCGTCATCCCCCATGCCGCCCCGGTCGAGGACTACGAGGCGCGGCTGGAGTTCGAGCTTGGCATCATCGAGGGGATGGGCTTTCCAGGCTATTTCCTGATCGTGGCAGATTTCATCAAATGGGCCAAGGACCAGGGCATCCCGGTGGGGCCGGGGCGCGGGTCCGGCGCAGGCAGCCTTGTCGCCTATGCGCTGACCATCACCGATCTGGACCCGCTGCGCTATGCGCTGCTGTTCGAGCGTTTCCTGAACCCCGAACGCGTGTCGATGCCGGATTTCGACATCGATTTCTGCATGGACCGGCGGGAAGAAGTGATCCGCTACACGCAGGACAAATACGGCCATGACAAGGTGGGCCAGATCATCACCTTCGGCGCGCTGCTGTCAAAAGCGGCCGTGCGCGATGTGGGCCGGGTGCTGCAACTGCCCTATGGGCAAGTGGACAAGCTCTCCAAGCTGATCCCGGTGGAAGGCGTGAAACCCGTGAGCATCGAGAAGGCGCTGGCGGATGAGCCGCGCCTGCGCGAGGCCGCGAAATCCGAAGAAGTGGTGGACCGCCTGCTGACCCATGCGCAGCAACTTGAAGGGCTTCTGCGCAATGCCTCGACCCATGCCGCCGGTGTCGTGATCGGGGACCGCCCGCTGGATGAGCTGGTCCCGCTCTATCGCGACCCGCGCTCTGACATGCCGGCAACGCAGTTCAACATGAAATGGGTCGAAGCGGCCGGGCTGGTGAAGTTCGACTTTCTGGGGCTGAAGACGCTGACCGTCATTCAGAACGCGCTCGACCTTCTGCACCGGCGCGGGGTGGATCTGGATATCTCCGCCATTCCGCTGGATGACGACGCCGCCTACAGGCTGTATTCCAGCGCGCGCACTGTGGCCGTGTTCCAGGTGGAAAGCTCGGGCATGATGGATGCGCTGCGGCGCATGAAACCCACCTGCATTGAAGATATCGTGGCGCTGGTGGCCCTTTATCGTCCCGGCCCGATGGAGAATATTCCCGCCTATTGCGAAGTGAAGAACGGGCTGCGCCCGCTGGAATCCATCCACCCTTCGATCGACCATATTCTGGAAGAAACGCAAGGCATCATCGTCTATCAGGAACAGGTGATGCAGATCGCACAGGTCATGGCGGGCTATTCGCTGGGCCAGGCCGATCTTCTGCGCCGCGCGATGGGCAAGAAGATCGCGGCGGAAATGGCGAAGGAACGGCCCAAATTCGTCCAAGGCGCCATCGCCAACGGCGTCGATGACAGGAAGGCAGGCGAAGTCTTCGACCTGTTGGAGAAATTCGCCAATTACGGTTTCAACAAGTCCCACGCCGCTGCCTATGCCGTGGTCAGCTACCAGACGGCCTATCTCAAGGCGAATTACCCGGTGGAATTCATGGCGGGCGTCATGAATTGCGATCTTCACCTGACCGAGAAGCTGGCCGTCTACAAGCGCGAGGTGGACCGGATGGAGATTGCCGTCATTCCGCCCTGCGTGAACCGCTCGCGCGCGCGGTTCGACGTGAAAGATGGCGCGCTGGTCTATGCGCTTGGCGCGCTGAAGAACGTTGGTGTGGATGCCATGCGCCTGATCGTGACGGCGCGCGGCGACAAGCCCTTCGCGACCCTGTTCGACCTCGCCCGGCGTGCCGATCTCAAGCGCGTGGGCAAACGCTCGCTGGAAATGCTGGCGCGCGCGGGCGCGTTCGACCAGCTTGACCGCAACCGCAGGCGCGTCTTCGACAGCCTTGATGCGCTGGTCAGCTATTCTGCGGCGATCCACGAGGCCCGCGCGTCCGATCAGGTCTCGCTCTTTGGCGAGGCAGGCGCAGATATCCCCGAACCGCGCCTGCGCCCGGTCGAGGACTGGCTGCCCACCGAACGGCTGGGGCAGGAACATCAGGCCATCGGCTTCTACCTCTCGGGCCATCCGCTGGACGACTATGCGGGCCCGCTGCGGCGCAAGCAGGTGATGACGCTGGCGGAGGTCGAGAAGCAGGCCGCAGGGGGCGCTTTCGTGGCGAAGATCGCGGGCGCGGTTTCCGGGCGGCAGGAACGCAAATCCGCACGCGGCAACCGCTTCGCCTTCGTCCAGCTTTCGGACCCGACGGGGCTGTATGAAGTAACGGTCTTTTCCGACACGCTGGAGGCCGCACGCCAGTATCTGGAAGCCGGGCAGAATGTCGTGCTGACCGTCGAGGCGACGCTGGAAGCCGAGACGCTGAAACTGCTGGCGCGCGGTGTGCAGCCCATCGACGCGGTGGTGGCCGATGCCGGGGCGGCAGGGCTGCGGGTGCATATCGACACGCCCGACGCGATTGCCTCGGTCGCCACGCTGCTGGGGCGGTACACCGACGGTCCGACGCGGGCGCGCGGGCCGTTGTGGTTTTGCGTCACCGACCGCGCGCAGGGGCAGGAATACGAGATCGACACCGGGCAGATGTTCGCCATTACCCCGCAGATCAAGGGCGCGGTAAAGTCGCTCGGGGGCGTTGTGATGGTCGAGGAGATGTAGCCAGGCCGGTT
>SLQN01000087.1 GCA_007131465.1 Paracoccaceae bacterium | reverse complement strand
GCACCGCGGCGCATGCGACCGAATATGTCCGTTTCCGCCCCGGCACCGATATTGCCATCATCAATGGGATGTTGTGGCACATCTTCGAGAATGGGTGGGAAGATACCGAGTATCTGGCGCAGCGTGTCTACGGGATGGATCAGGTCCGCGAGGTCGTGAAGGATTACACGCCGGATGTGGTCGAGAATATCTCGGGCATCGATGGCGCGACCCTCAAGCGCGTGGCCGAGACATTCGCCAAGGAACGCCCCTCGACGTTCATCTGGTGTATGGGCGGCACGCAGCATACGGTCGGCACGGCCAATGTGCGGGCCTATAACATCCTTCTGCTGGCCACAGGCAATGTGGGCTATGAGGGCACTGGTGCGAATATTTTCCGAGGCCATTGCAACGTGCAGGGCGCGACCGATTTCGGCCTCGATGTCGGCAACCTGCCTTGCTATTACGGTCTGGGCGCTGGCGCATGGCGGCATTGGAGCCGCGTCTGGGATGTACCTTACGAGTATTTCGTGAGCCGCTTCGATGCGGTGCCTGCGAAGGGCGGGCGCGATGCGCGCACAGCCGAGCAGAATATGGAAATCCCGGGCATCACCTCGACCCGCTGGTTTGATGCTGTCACCATTGATGCGGAAGACGTCGATCAAAAGGACAATATCAAGGCGATGATCGTCTTTGGCCATGGCGGCAACACAGTGCCGCGCATGCAGGACGCGCAGCGTGGCATGAATGCGCTGGACCTGCTGGTGGTCGCTGACCCGCATCCCACAACCTTCGCGGCGCTGCATTCGCGGACCGACAACACCTATCTGCTGCCAATCTGCACGCAGTTCGAATGTTCGGGTTCGCGCACGGCCTCCAACCGGTCGATCCAGTGGGGCGAGAAGGTCGTCGATCCGATCTTCGAGTCGGACAATGATTACGCCGTCATCCATGCGCTGTCCGCGCGCTTGGGTTTCGCCGATGAGATGTTCAAGCCCTATGAGATGGTGCAGGGCAAGTTCGGGATGGAACCGACGCCCGAATCCATCCTGCGCGAGATCAATCGCGGGGGCTGGTCCACAGGCTATACGGGCCAGAGCCCCGAGCGGCTGAAAGCGCATATGGCCAATCAGGACCAGTTCGACCTGATCACCCTGCGCGCCAAGCCGGACGCGCCAGCCGAGATTCAGGGCGATTATTACGGGTTGCCATGGCCATGCTGGGGCACGCCGGAACTGCGCCATCCGGGCACGCACATCCTCTACAACACCAACCTGCATCCGATGGAGGGGGGCGGTGCCTTCCGTCCGCGTTTCGGACTGGAACGGGACGGCGAAACCCTGCTGGCCGAAGGAAGCTGGCCGCGTGGGTCCGAAATTCAGGATGGCTATCCGGAATTCACCTATGCATTGCTGGAACAACTGGGTTGGGACAGCGACCTGACCGCCCGGGAACGGGCCGTAATCGAACGCATCGGTGGCGAGAATATGGGCGGTGTAAGCTGGTCGCTTGACCTGTCGGGTGGCATTCAGCGGGTGGCGCTGCAACATGGCTGCGTGCCCTTTGGCAACGGCAAGGCCCGCGCGGTCGCTTGGAACCTGCCCGACCCGATCCCGGTTCATCGCGAACCGATCTATTCGTCGCGTCCAGATCTGGTCGCTGACTATCCCACCAACGCAGACCGCAGACAGCAGCGCATGCCGAATATCGGCGCACTCGTGCAGCAGGATGTGGTGGATCGTGGCGTTGCCAACGACTTCCCGATCATCCTTACTTCTGGCCGGTTGGTCGAGTATGAGGGCGGCGGCGAGGAAACCCGGTCAAACCCTTGGCTGGCCGAACTCAAGCAGGACATGTTTGTCGAGATCAACCCCGACGACGCGGCCGCACGCGGCATTGTCGATGGCGGCTGGGTCTGGGTGACAGGTCCGGAGGGAGGATCAAAAGCGCGCATGAAGGCCCTTGTGACAGAACGCGTGAACAAGGGGTTGGCCTTTATGCCATTCCACTTTGCAGGGTGGTTTCAGGGCGAAGACCAGCGCGGAAAATATCCGCAGGGGACAGACCCGATCGTCTTGGGTGAATCGGTCAACGTCATCACAACTTATGGCTATGACCCGGTGACCGGCATGCATGAAGGCAAGGTTACACTTTGCCAAATCGCAGCGGCATAAGAGAGGATTAACACAATGGCACGGATGAAATTCCTGTGTGACGCAGACCGCTGCATCGAATGCCAGGCCTGTGTAACTGCCTGCAAAAACGAACACGAGGTCCCGTGGGGGATTAACCGCCGACGCGTGGTGACCATAAACGACGGTCTGCCGGGAGAGCGTTCGGTGTCCATGGCCTGCATGCATTGCACTGACGCGCCTTGCGCGAGTGTATGTCCGGTCTCGTGCTTTTACACCACGGATGACGGTGTTGTTCTGCACAACAAGGACACCTGCATCGGCTGCGGCTATTGCAGCTATGCCTGTCCGTTCGGCGCACCCCAATACCCGCGGACAGCCAATTTCGGCACGCGCGGCAAGATGGACAAATGCACCTATTGTTCCGGCGGGCCGGAGCCGGACATGAGCCAGGCCGAGTATGTGAAATACGGCGCGAATCGTCTGGCCGAAGGCAAACTGCCGCTTTGTGCGGAAATGTGTTCGACCAAGGCGCTGCTGGCAGGCGATGGCGATATCATCGCCGATATCTACCGGGAACGCGTGGTGACACGCGGTTATGGGTCGGGTGCCTGGGGTTGGCGCGCGGCCTATGGCGATACCGTGACCGTGTAGGGAGACAAATTGATGATGTACCTGTCAAGACTGTTTGTCGTGTTCGGTCTGGTGCTGGCGGTTACGCTGGCAGCCCCCGCCGTTCAGGCCCAGGTTAACCCGACCGAGCGATCGGTAAATGAAGACGCCTTGTTCGAAGCGCTCGGCACGGGGGGTGTGGTGTCTGGCCGCACAACCATTCCCGACGCGTCAGCAGGCGCCCTGATCAAACCCGAAAACCGGTCATGGGCGGTGCTGCAAGGCAGCACGCTCTACACATTGTCGATCGTGGCTGTCGTGGGCATGATCGCGTTGCTCGCCATGTTCTATCTTTTGCGCGGCAAGATCCGCATTGACTCCGGATTTGCAGGCCGCACGATCCTGCGGTTCAACTGGATCGAACGGTTCGCGCATTGGACACTGGCATCGACTTTCATCATTCTGGCGTTGACCGGGTTGAACCTGATCATCGGCAGGGGCGTGATCATGCCGTTGATCGGAGAGAATGCCTTTGCAACGCTCTCTGCATGGGGCAAGATCGCTCATAATTACCTCGCATGGCCCTTCATGGCAGCGCTGGTGATGATTTTCCTGCTCTGGATCATTCACAATGTGCCCAACAAACTGGATCTCGAATGGATCAAGAAGGGTGGCGGGTTGTTCAAGAAAGGCGTCCACCCGCCTGCGAGCAAATTCAATGCAGGCCAGAAGGTAATTTTCTGGTCGGTTGTGCTGGGCGGGGCCGCCTTGTCTTACACTGGCGTCATGCTGTTGTTTCCGGCATGGGCCGGAACACCTGCGGATTGGCAGTTCTATCAGACGATCCATGCGCTTGTCGCCGCAGCCCTGTCGGCCATCGTCATCGCCCATATCTATATCGGTTC
>SLQN01000553.1 GCA_007131465.1 Paracoccaceae bacterium | reverse complement strand
GAGCCTGCCGTTCGCCGCGAGGCCGAGGTTCAGCCGCAGGTCCCGCGCGAGCCTGGCGTGATGGAGGACGCCACCGGCCAGATGCAGGCCGGTCGCGGGCTTCGCGCGCGCGTCCGGATCGAGCCGGAAGCGCGCGCGCGGGTCGTCATCGACCAGCGCTCGGGCACGATCGTCATGGGGGAAGATGTCCGCATCAGCCCTGTCGCCGTTGCTCAGGGCGGGTTGACCCTGCGTGTCGAGGAAGCCCCGATCGTGGTCCAGCCCAATCCCTTCGCGGAAGGCGAAACCGTTGTTGTCCCGCGCAGCCAGGTTCAGATGCAGGACGCCCCACCGCTTGCGATGGGGGAATTGCGGGGGGGGACGACGCTGTCTGATGTTGTCGCCGGGTTGAATGCCCTGGGCGTTTCGCCGCGCGACATGATCGACATTCTCAATACGATCAATGCGGCAGGCGCGCTGCATGCAGAGTTATTGACCCGCTGAGCAGACTTGCCGGATGACAACTCGTGGTCCGCTTTCGGGGCCGCTGAGACCTCCGCGCCGCGCGCGGTTTGAAGCGAAGCGATGGAACGCTGTGGCACTCGGCCATCGGCACGACACGACGCGAGTTGGTATCGATGAAGGACCTTCGGACATAGCGATGGACGACCGAGCCGTGACGCCCGCGCAAGGCAACTCAGGACAGGATCGCGCGATCACGCCAGTGATTTCAGGCGAGATACAGAACCGTTTGGCACACTGCTTCAAGCCTTTGCCTCCGCCCCCCGGCGACAGATTTTCAGGCGCGCCAGAGGCCGATGGAACCTGACGCCTGCCGACCGGGGCGACTGACGCGCAGCGAAGGCCTGTCCCGGCGATGCCAGACAATGCGCTCGGGAAAGGCGCATACAGACAACCCAGAGCAACCCGCGACAAGCGGCAGCGGATGCAAGTGCAGGAACGCATTCCCGGCGGGGTGTCGGGGCGCGGGCGCGATGGCTTGCACAGCGGTCCCGTATGCACGATGACATGCTGGGAGCGTAGATATGCCAGGCGCGACACCGAACAAGGTAAAAATGCGATCCGGACTTGCACTGGCGGCCAACAGGTGCGGCGCGCGGAGGGGATGCGATGATCGAGAACTTTGGGAGTCTGCCCGATGGCCGGGACGTCGCGCGGCTGACGCTGCGCGGCGACGGGCTGACAGCCCGCATCCTGACACTGGGTGCCATCGTTCAGGATCTGCGGCTGGAGGGCGTGCCGCATCCGCTGGTGCTGGGCGCAGCGACCCTTGCCCCGTATCTTGGCCCGATGGGTTATTTCGGAGCGATCGTGGGGCGATTTGCCAACCGCATCGCCGCAGGCCAGTTCACGCTGGACGGCCAGACCTGCCACCTGCCGCGCAACAGCAACGGGCGTCACTGCCTGCATGGCGGACCAGAGGGCAGTGCCCAGAGGCTCTGGTCGGTTGCGGACCAGACGGACAGGCAGGCGGTTCTGACCCTGCGCCTGGAGGATGGCGAGATGGGGTTTCCGGGGCGGCTGGATGTGGTCGCGACGATCACGATAGAGGAGGCCGCGCTGCTATTCGACATCCGCGCCCGGACGGACCGGGCCACACCCTGCAGCTTCGCCCAGCACAGCTACTTCACGCTTGATGACAGCGGGACCATCGCGCAGCACCGCTTGCGCCTTGCTGCGGAAAGCTATCTGCCGGTGGATGATGACAAGATCCCGACCGGCGAGGTTGCGCCGGTTGCGGGCACCCGGTTCGATTACCGCAGCCCGCGCGCGCTTGCCGGGGCGGTGCTGGACCATAATTTCTGCCTCGGGCAGGCGCGCACGACGCTGCGGCCCGTCGCGTGGTTATCCAGCACGGCGTCCGGGTTGCAGATGGAACTAGCGACGTCCGAGCCGGGCCTTCAGGTCTATACGGCGGGGCATCTGCCGCAAGCCGGGGTGGTCGGGCATGACGGGCAGCCTTGCGCGCGCTTCGCCGGGGTTGCGCTGGAAGCACAGGCCTGGCCGGATGCGCCGAACCGGCCGCATTTCCCATCGGCAATCCTGCGCCCGGGGGAGGTGTATCACCAGCGCACGCGTCTGCGCTTTGGCCCCGCTGAGCGGCTATAGCGGCAGGGAAAGCATGTTGCCGCCGATCGCATGCCCCCGCGCGGGCCGGGGCGCGTGGCGCGGCGCTGCACAGGATGCCGCCCGAAATTAGCCCGTGGCCGTATGGGCAGTGCCGGGGGCGGACGGGTCGCGCGCGTCGCAATCCGGCGCCGTGCTGTTGCGAAACACCGCGACCGGGTCCAGGATTACGCGCCCGTCCGTGGGTCGGTTCTCGATCCGGGCCAGCAGCAGGCGGGCAGCTTCCTCGCCGATCTCGCGGCGCGGGGGGACGATGGTGGACAGATCGGCCACATGGGCCGAGGTGAAATCCAACCCGCCAAAGCCGATCATCCGCAACTGTCGCGGAATGGCGATGCCCTGGCGCTGCGCCTCCATGAAGGCCCCCAGCGCAAGGATATCATTGGAAAACACGATCCCATCCAGACCGGGCCGCGCGCGGATCAGTTCCGCGAAGGTCTCGGCCCCGGCAGAGGCGGTCTGCGCGGGCGCAACGGCAATTTCGGGCGGTGACAGCCCGGAATGCGATTTCAGCACATCGCAATAGCCCTGCGCACGCTGTGCGGCGCGCGCATCCTGACCAAGCTGCGCCCCGATGAAGGCAATGTTGCGGCAGCCCCGGTCGATCAGGTGGCGCGTCTGCATCCGCCCCACATCACCATGCGAAAACCCCACCATCATGTCGATGGGCTGCGGCCCGAGTTCCCAGATCTCGACCACCGGGATGCTGGAGGAGATGAGCATCTGCCGCGTCGTCCTGCTATGGCCCAGCCCGGTCAGCACGATGGCCGAGGGCGACCAGGACAGGAAGGTGCGCACCAGTTCCTCTTCGCGCTGCGGGTCATAGGTCGTGTGCCCGATCAGGATCTGGTAGCCTTCGGTCATCAGCACCGATTGCAGCGCACTGACCGTTTCGGCAAAGAAGGAATTGACCAGCGACGGCACAATCACCCCCACCACATGGGTCGAGGCCGTGGCCAGCGCGCCCGCCATGCGGTTGGGAACATAGCGCAAGGCCTCGATCGCCTGCCGGATGCGCGCGCGTCTGGGTTCCGACACCGCATCGGGGTCGCGCAGGAACAGCGACACGGTCGAGGGCGAGACCTCGGCAATGCGGGCGACATCACTCATCGTGGTGCGCATGGTGCTGCGGCGATTGCGGGAAGCCGGCATGCGAGACTCTTTGCTTGCGTTGGGGGTTGATATGCGACGACGCGCTGCGCTTCAATCCGGCAGAACGCCGCAAAACTGCACGGGCGCGATCAGCGTAAAATCTGACCGCGCCCGCATCTTTTTCAGGCAACCCCGCGCTTAGCGGATCGCAGAGGCGCGGTCACTGTCCACCTGTGCCTCGGACCGGGCGACAGCGCCCTCGAAGGCTTCGAGGAATTCCTGACCTGCATCGCCAAAGCGTTCCAGATACCAGTCACGGATCGGTCCCGCATGGCTGCGGAACTGGTCCATCTCTTCCTCGGTCGGCGCGATGATCTCGTTCCCGGCGGCCAGCCATTTCGCATAGGCGTCAAGTT
>SLQN01000283.1 GCA_007131465.1 Paracoccaceae bacterium | reverse complement strand
TCATGATACGGGCGGCGTCCTGCATCAGGAAGAACGGCGCGCGGACATTGACGGCAAACATCCGGTCGAACAACTCCTCGCTGGTGTTAAGCAGGTTGCCGCGATCCGTCAGCCCGGCCGCATTCACCAGCACATCGACCCGTCCGAAGGCGTGGTCAGCCGCCGCGATCACGGCGCGGCAACTGGCAACATTGGCCAGATCGGCCGCGACGAATTCGACCGCAACACCGGTCGCGCCGTGTATTTCCGCGGCCACGGCCGCGCCCTTGTCGGCGCTACGCCCGCAAATCACGATCCCCGCCGCGCCTGCATCTGCGAACCTGCGCGCCACGGCCGCACCCAGCCCCTGCGTACCCCCTGTCACCACGGCGATCTTGCCATCAATCCTGTTCATCGGCTTTTCCTCCCTGTTTCGACTTCGGATTACTACAACCCTGTCAGCCCGTCCCAGACCAGCTTGACGGCCACCAGCGCTATCATTGCATACATCACCCTGTAGAACACATCGCCGCGCATCCGCCGGACGATGGCCGCGCCCAGAAGCGTGGCCATGACCGCCAGCGGCAGCATCAACAGACCTGACCGCAGGGTTGCACCATCGAACTGGCCCAGGGCTGCATAGGGTGCCACCTTGACCAGATTGACCACGGCAAAGAAGATCACACTGGTCCCGGTGAACACTTTCGGGTCCAGTCGCAGCGGCATGGCATAGACCTGATAGGGCGGCCCACCGGCATGGGCCACGAAACTGGTAAAACCGGCGGCCGCGCCACAGACCCAGGCCAGCACCGGGCGATGGCCGGGAACTGGGGCGGAGCCTGCTTTCCAGACCGTCTCGCGCGCGACGAAGACCAGGGCAACCACCCCCACCAGAAGCCGGACCATCGCATCCGAGGTGACTGCCGCCGCCAGCGCCCCTACCATGATCCCGACCATCGCCGAGGGAAGCATCAGCCGCAACAAGACCCGGTCGTAAAACCCGCGCCATGTCCACAGGCTGACAGCATCCATCATCAGCAAGACCGGCAGCAACAGTGCTGCTGCCTTCACGGGCGGCATCACCAGCGCCAGCAAGGGCACACCCATCAGCGCGAAGGCGCCGCCCAGACCGCCCTTGGACAGTCCCACCAGCAGCACCGCGGCCAGCGCAGTCCCAAGGGTGGGCAGATCGCCAAACACAGTGAATTCCGCCAGCCAGGTCATGCTCCATCAGCTTTCATGCAACGATTTCGCGCGCTGCCGTTTTTCAGCAACCCGCCTGCGGCGACGGCTGCCATCGCGGCGGGGCCGGTCTGCCTTGGTCATGCCATGCCTGCGACGATCAACCGCGCTCACGCCTCGCTCAGATGACGGACATAGCCGCTGAAATCAAGCTCTCCAGCGAAATGGCAGCGGGCCATCGTCTCGCCCGTATAGCGTGGCTCGGGAACCTTGGATCTACATATGTCCTGCGCATGCGCGCAGCGGGGGTGGAATGGGCACCCGCCCGGGGGGTTGATCGGGCTGGGGACTTCCCCCTCAAGGACCAGCACCTCGCGGTTGCGCAATTTCGGATCCGGCACCGGCACGGCAGAGAGCAGCGCCACGGTATAGGGGTGGCGCGGTGCAGCAAAGACCTGATCGACAGGACCATCTTCCACGACGCGGCCCAGATACATGACCATCACCCTGTCGGATATGTGATGAACCACCGAGAGATCATGCGCGATGAACAGATAGGCCAGACCGAGTTCCTTCTGGAGCCTCGCCAGAAGATTGATCACCTGCGCCTGCACCGACACATCCAGCGCCGATACCGGTTCGTCGCACAGGATGACCTTCGGTTCCAGCGCAAGCGCGCGCGCAATGCCGATGCGCTGGCGCTGCCCACCGGAAAACTGATGCGGAAACCGGTCCGCATCAGACGGGTTGAGGCCCACCAGATCCAGCAGTTCGGCGACGCGCGCGGCGCGTCTTGCGGGCGGGACGATGTCGGGAAACACCTCCCACCCCTCTGATATGATGCGCCGCACGCTGAAACGGGGATCAAGCGAACTGTAGGGATCCTGAAAGATGACCTGAACATCGCGCCGCAAGTCGCGCATCTCGCGTGGCGAGCGCGCGAGGATGTTTTCGCCCTTGAAACGCACTTCCCCCGATGTCGGTTCATTCAGGCGCAAGACAACCCGTGCGAGCGAGGATTTCCCACAGCCGGATTCGCCCACAAGTCCGATGGTTTGCCCGGGATAGAGCGCGAAATCCACATCCTGCACCGCCTTGATCGTGAAGGGCTGCGCCCCGAACCAGCGTGCCTTGCCCAGCGCATAGTCCTTGCACAGCTGACGCGCTTCCAGGATGGGTGTGTCAGTCATTGTCCAGCTTCCCTGTCAGATGGCAGGCCGAAAGATGCGCATCCTTGCCCGTTGCCTGCAGCAAGGGCAGTGTTGCGCGGCACATCTCGACCGCATGGGGGCAACGGGGATGAAACGCGCATCCCGGCGGCATCTGCCCGGCCGCCGGCGGCGTGCCCCCGATACTGTAAAGTTCGCCGCCCCGCGTATCGATCCGCGGCATCGACCGGATCAGCCCACGCGTATAGGGATGAGCAGCGGCGTCAAAAAGCGTCTCGATATCGCCGCTTTCAACGATGCGGCCCGCATACATCACCATGGCGCGGCGCGCCACTTCGGCAACCACGCCCAGATCATGGGTGATCAGCACCAGCGCCATGCCGGTTTCGCGCTGAAGTTCGGACAACAGCGCCATGATCTGGCGTTGCACGGTCACATCCAGCGCCGTGGTCGGTTCATCCGCGATCAGCACCCGCGGATCGAGCGCCAGCGCAGTGGCGATCATCACGCGCTGGCACATGCCACCGGAAAATTCATGCGGGTAGGCGTCCAGCCGCATCCTGGCCGAGGGTATCTTCACCCGGTCCATCAGTTCGACCGCCTTTCGGCGCGCCTCATCGCGTGAACATCCGCGGCGCAGGTGATATACTTCGGAAATCTGCGCCCCGACAGTCAGGCTGGGATTGAGCGCGCTCATCGCATCCTGAAACACCATCGAGATCTCGTCGCCGCGCAGGGCACGTCGCTTGCGCGCGGACATTTTCAGGATGTCGTGCCCATCGAACAGGATCTCGCCCGAAACATGCCCTGGGGGTGACTTGATCAACCCCATCACAGCTTCAAGCCCAACGCTCTTGCCCGAACCGCTTTCGCCGATAATGCCAAGCGTCTCTCCGGGCGCAAGTGTCCAGGATACGCCGCCAACAGCATTGACCGGGCCATGGGGGGTCTGGAAACTGACCTTCAGATCGCGCACGTCCAGCAACGCTTCCGTCTGGCCCTTTGGCGCGGCTGTCCTGATATCCGTGGCCATCATGCCCGCACCTTTTTGGATTTCGGGGCCTTGGTCAGCCAGCGCCAGCGCTGCACCGGGTCACTGACAGCGCGCGCCCAGGCCGCCACCAGATTAAGCGACAGGGCCGCCAGAAAGATCGCCACGCCAGGCAGGACCACAAGCCACCAGGCCGAACTGATATATTCACGCCCGCGCGCGATCATCAGGCCCCAGGACGATTGTGGCGGCTGGACGCCGAAGCCCAGGAAGGACAGCGATGCCTCTGACAGGATCAGCACGGCAATTTCCAGCG
>SLQN01000198.1 GCA_007131465.1 Paracoccaceae bacterium | reverse complement strand
TGCGCCTCTTCGCTTCACAAAGGCTATGATGGGCCGGAAACCTTCCGTTCCGCAATATGCCTGAGCTGTCCCGTGGGGGCTGACGTCGGACAATCGCGGGCAGCCATGCGATAGACATATCCGGCGACGATCACACCAAAACTACAGATGACGATCGACAGACCCGCCAGCCCCCACAGGCTGCCTGCCACCAACGCAAAGAGCGGTGTTCCGCTGAATGTGCCGATATTGCCCAGTTGCGCCATAGCCCCATTCGCCAATGCCTGATCGCGCGGGGCGTCGTTGAGCAGGGGAACGGCCGCAAAATTGCCCCCCGCCACCACGCCCGTGACCAAGAATGCAAGCACTGCAACGGCGGGAAGGCCGCTCAAAGCCATCGCCGCGAAGAGCAGCGCCGAGATGCCAAACCCCCAGACCACAAGACGCGGTGCCGCCACATGACGCGCGAGAAATCCCGCAGCGAAGGTGCCCAGCAGGTTGGCGACGGGCAGGACCACCAGAAGCCACGCAGCCCCCAGTGCGGCAGGCAGAAACGCCACAAGGGCGATAAAGAGTGCCGTATAGGTGCCGTGGCCCAGCCCGGATGCAGCCAACCGCGGGTTGGTATAAATGCGACGGTGGATCTCGACAGGGTCGGGCACAGGCGTGCGCTTCGCAATGATCCCACGCGGCAAGGCCCACCAGAGCAAGGGAAATACCGCAACAAGCAAAAGCCCGTGGCCGACAAAGACTGCCCTCAGCCCGCCCCAGGCCTCGACCGGCGGCACGATAACCGCCATCAGCGCATAGCCAACACCGAAAAACGTGCCCCAAAGGCCCATGACCACGCAGCGATCTGCGGCGCGCGCGCGGGAAGCCATCAAGGTGGGCAAGGCGACGACAAAGAGCAAATGCCCGACGCCTTCGGCGATCCGCAGGGTCATGTAGGCCCAGAAGGGCAGTGCCATCCCCTGCGCCAGCGCCAGAACAGCCGAGAGGCCACAGGCCCAGAGAACCGCATGGCGCAGTCCGAACCGCGCCACCACGAACCCCGCCATGGCCCCGCCCAAAATGCCCACCACCGCCACGCCGGACACCGCATAGGCGACTGGCGCACCGGCATAGAGCAGTTGCAAGCTGTCCAGCGTCAGGGTCACTTTGGCAAATTGTGATGCGACCAACAGACCTGTTGTCCATAGCAGGAGGATCAACGGCCAATCGGTGCGGTCAGCGGGAAATCTTGTCATGCGAAAGGGCTATGTCAGCGCCCGGCGCGAGGCAAGGCAGGAAACGCGCCGCAGCTTGAGCCGACAATCCCCGACGTGCCATCCGTCTGATCGAAGGCCCAAGTCAGTCTCATTGCACAGTCTGGGCAGGACCTCTCCATTTCTGATTCCCAGACAACCCATTCCATAACCGGAATTTTCTGGCTCAAAACGAAAGCTTGCTCAAAACATATAGATAGAGAGTTTCAGCGACTGTTCAGGCTCACGATGCCTTGCGGCCTCAAGGCATCGACGCTTGAATAGCTGCCGCGGCGGATGCGCCCCACTGTGATCTTTGCGAAGAACCGCTCGACCAGATTGAGCCATGCGGCGCCGGTAGGCGTGAAATCCCGCTTGGAGCGATGGGGCTTGTCCAGCCGGGCCTGTACATCGGGCGCCTTGCGGGTGGCGTTCAGCGGGAAAACAGTCGGGGGGGCTATTGAGAAAGCCGCATGTATCAGGGGCACTTTGCCGGTCAGGGAATGAGGGACTGCGATGCAGTGTCGTAAAGAGCGCGGGCCGCAGCATCAATGCCGAAGGACAGGGCAGGGGGCGCAGGGCGATTCACCGGGGCGCGCCATTGGCCGCAGGCGCGCGCACGACATGGTCGCGGGCCACCGACATGGATTTGAGGATCGCATGAACCGGATCGCCGGTCCGCAATCCCATCTGCCCGGCGGCGCGGCGGGTGATGCGGGCGAGGATCTCATGATCGCCGATCCGGACATGCACCATCACGGCAGGCCCGTCCCCCTCGACAATCCGGGCGACAGTCCCGGCGAGGATATTCTGCGCCGAAAGCCCCTCTGGCCGGTCGCGCGACAGGATCACCTCATGCGCCATGATCCGCACCCGCACCGGACTGCCGGGCGTACCCTTGATGCCGGGCAGGAACAGCGGTCCCGCGTCTGCCTCCAGCCGGGTCAGCCCGTCCCCCCCGTGTCCGGCGATCACTGCAGGCAGCATCACCGCCACTTCGCGGATGCCCATGGCGCGCAACGCCTGCGGGTCGGACATCACGGCGGCGGTCGTGCCTTCGCCCACGACGCGGCCACCTTCAATCACCACCATCCGGTCAGCCAGCATCTGCGCCTCATTCATGTCATGCGTCACCAGCACCACCGGCATGGCCAGATGCGCGCGCAGCGCGATGATTTCGGCGTAAAGCTTCTCGCGCGTGGCGCGGTCCACGGCGGAGAACGGCTCATCCAGCAACAGCGCCTGCGGTTTACGGGCAAGCGCGCGGGCAACTGCCACGCGCTGCTGCTGGCCGCCCGACAATTGCGCCGGCTTGCGGCCCGACAGGCCGTGCAGATTGACCAGATCGAGGATGCGCGCGGCCTCCCTCGGGTCGGCCACATCCATCGCTGCGATAACATTCTGTGCCGCTGTCATATGTGGAAACAGCGCATAGTTCTGGAACACAATGCCGACCCGGCGGCGATGCGTGGGCAGATCGACGCGCGCACCCGTGTCCAGCCATGTCGTGCCGTCCACCGACACACGCGCGACCTCGGGCCGCCACAGTCCGGCAATGCAGCGCAGAAGCGTCGTCTTGCCCGACCCGGAATGACCCACCAGTGCCAGCAATTCCCCCGGTTCGACCCGGAACGCCACATCCAGCGGGATCGGCGACTTCGCCCGTGCCATCACCTCCAGCGCCATCAGGACAACCTCCTGCCGACGCGCGCTGACAGCCAGTAGGTGATCGCAATGGTGAACAGGCTGATCGCGACCAGTGTGGCCGACATGATCGCGGCACCACGGTCATCGAAGCTCTGCACCCGGTCATAGATCGAGATGGCGATGGTCCTTGTCTCGCCGGGGATGGACCCGCCGACCATCAGCACGATTCCGAATTCGCCCAGCGTATGCGCGAAGGTCAGCACCATTGCCGTGATAACCCCCGGCCAGGCCAGCGGCAATTCAACCTTCCACAGGCTGCGCAGGGGCGACATCCCGCAACACTTCGCAGCTTCGCGCACTTCGACCGCGATGGCCTCGAATCCCCGTTGCGCAGGCTGGATGGCAAAGGGCAGGTTGAAGATGACGGACGCCACGACCAGCCCCTCGAAGCTGAACACCAGCTGGCTGCCGAAGATGGCGTGCCACCACTGCCCGATTGGCGAATTGCGCCCGAAAGACACCAGCAGATAGAAGCCCAGAACCGTGGGCGGCAGGACCAGTGGCAGCATCACCAGCGCCTCGACCAGCCCCTTGCCCCGGAAGCTGTGATACGCAAGGAAGCGCCCCATCAGGACCGACACGGGCAGCAGGATCGCGACGGTCCAGGCGGCAAGCCGCAGCGACAGCCAGAGTGCGGTCCAGTCCATGCGTCACTCGCCTTCAGGCACGACAAAGCCATACCGCGCCATGATCTCCAGCGCCGCAGG
>SLQN01000394.1 GCA_007131465.1 Paracoccaceae bacterium | reverse complement strand
GATCCTGGCACAGTTTCAGCACATCGCCCAGATACTCATCTGGCACAAGGATCGTGGCCTTGATGCGCGGCTCTTCCACATGGTCAACATGGGTCAGGTCCGGCAGGTCGGCGGGGTTGTGCAGCTCCAGCACTTCGCCGCTGCGCATATGGATGTGATAGACCACCGAGGGCGCAGTGGTGATCAGGTCAATGCCATATTCACGCTCCAACCGGTCGCGCACCACTTCCAGATGCAACAGCCCCAGAAAGCCGCAGCGAAAGCCAAAGCCCAAAGCGGCAGAGCTTTCCATCTCATAGCTGAAGGACGCGTCATTGAGCGCAAGTTTCTCGATCGCGGTGCGCAGGTCCTCGAATTCGGCACTGTCCACCGGGAACAGCCCGCAAAACACCACCGGCACGGACGGCTTGAACCCCGGCAGCGGTGTTTCGCAGCCCTTCTTCTCATGCGTGATGGTGTCGCCCACCTTGGTGTCGCGCACCTGCTTGATGCTGCCAGTGAAAATCCCGATCTCGCCCGGCCCCAGTTCCGCCACATCCACCATCGCGGGCTTCAGCACTGCCAGCTTGTCGATGCCGTATTTCGCGCCGGTCTGCATCATCTTGATGTTGTCGCCCTTGCGGATCACCCCGTCCATGACGCGGATCAGCACGACGACGCCCAGATAGGCGTCATACCAGCTATCGACCAGCATCGCCTTCAGCGGGGCCGCGCGATCGCCCACAGGCGCAGGCAGACGCTTGACGATGGCTTCCAGCACATCAGGAATACCCAGCCCGGATTTCGCGGAAATCAGCACAGCGTCCGAGGCATCAAGCCCGATCACATCCTCGATCTGCTGGCGCACCTGTTCGGGCTCGGCCGCCGGCAGGTCGATCTTGTTGAGGACCGGCACGATTTCATGGCCTGCATCCAGCGCCGTGTAGACATTGGCCAGCGTCTGCGCCTCGACCCCTTGCGACGCATCCACCACGAGGAGCGAGCCTTCGACCGCGCGCATCGAGCGCGAGACCTCATAGGCGAAATCCACATGGCCGGGCGTGTCGATCAGGTTCAGGACATAGGCCTGCCCGTCATTCGCGACATAATCGATGCGCACGGTGTTGGCCTTGATGGTGATGCCGCGCTCGCGCTCGATATCCATCGCATCCAGCATCTGCTCTTTCATGTCGCGGTCGGACACGGTGCCGGTGGACTGGATCAACCGGTCGGCCAGCGTGGATTTGCCGTGGTCGATATGCGCCACGATCGAGAAATTGCGGATGTGTGAAAGCTCTGTCATGCGCTTCGTATGTAGCGGAAATGCGGGGCGGTCAATATCCCATGCAAGCGCCTGATCAGTCCGGCGCGTGGCGGCGCGAATAGCGGTTGACGGACGGGCTGTACCAGCCATCCAGCGCGCCCGCGGCAGGGGCATGGATGCTGACTTCCAAGGGCCAGCACTGCGCCGCGTCCGAACTGTGCTCGGCACCGCAATCGCCACCCGGACAGGCTGACAGAACGCCCAGAAGGTCGATTTCGGCAAAGAATTCGATGTAATCGCCTTGCCGCGCCGGGCTGGCCTTCATGAAATACTGGCCGGTATCCTGCTTGAATCCGGTGCACATGAAGACATTGAGAACGTCATGGGTATGATGCTCGACCTCGCTGGGCGGTTTGCCCAGATACGAGGCCAGCGCGCGGGTCAGGTTGGAATGGCAGGTGTGGTGATAATCCTGCCCGCTCAGCAGATGATGCGTGTAGGGGTCGCAGCGCGTGCCGATCACGTCATGCACCCGCCCGCCATGCTCGTCCACCCCATACCAGTCCAGCGTGTCCTCGACCACAGTGGCCATGGGTCGCAGCCAGGGCAAACAGGACCAGAGCCTGTCACCGACCTTGACATGGCTTCCATGCAGCGCGCGGGTCTTGCCGGAAAAGAAATGCTCCTCAAGATTGCGCGCGGCAAACAGGTTCAGGTCCCCGACCTGCGCGCCCTCAGTGCAGGTGATCCGGAAGAAGCTGCCAGCACTCAGGTGGAAGCAGCGCGCGTCACGCGGGGGGACTGTCATGCGCCTCACCTCGGTCGCGGCTTCGCGGGCAGTGCGATACTGCTCCAGCGGTGGCTTGCGCAACGTGTCATTGGGGTAGCAGACCACGGGGGCGATGGCGCGGCGCGACGCGGCGTCCTCTGGAGCCTTGTGCATCATGTTTCTCCCGCAAGACAATGCTGCGGGGATCGCCCCTTGGGCAGGGCCAGTTCCGCCCCGCAGGCCGCACAGGTGAAGAATACGCGCCCGTCTGCGAGCTTGCGGCTGTCCTGCCGCCAGCGACAGTCGCGTCGCCGCCACGGACGCAGGATCAGCAACACGGCAATTACGATCAGGATGCCAAGGACAAGAAACATGGGTCCAATTGTGACGGCTCTTTGCTCCGCGGTCAAGGCGCGGTCAGGAAACCAGCGGCGCGCAATTCGGCATGGCTGGGATACCACATGGGCGATTGCGGCAGATGCGCCAGACGTTCGATGAATGCCTCGTCCAGACCCTGACGGCGGTAGATCCCCAGATCGCGTTGCATTTCGGCAACCGGGTCGATCATCCCCAGAGTCTGCCCCGAGCGCAGCGCATAGCCATGCAGCCCAAGGCGCGCGTCAGGCCCCACGGCGCGGGCGGCTCCCCCTGCAAAGATCAGTGCGCAGGCAGAGGCGCAATGCCCGTCAACCCGTGTCGAAAGGCCCGCAGCCCGCAGAACCGTGACGGCCCCGCGTGCCTCGGCGACATATCCACCCCCCGATTCCAGCACGATCTGCCGTATCTCGGGATGCGCCGCGACCATTTCGCGCAAGGCGTTGGTAAGGCCGAAATCCACCAGCCCCTCGAACTCGAACCTGTCCCCAGCAGAGCCAAGGCGCAGCTCGAATTGCGGCGGCGGGATGATGCGGGAGGGTGCGGGCTGCGCCTCGATTCGCGCCATCGCAACGCCCACAAACACCAGACCCAGAAGTGACAGGGCAAGCAGAACCTTGAAGACACTGACATCGATATCGGGACCGCGCCTTGCTAAATCCTGCCGGATATGGCGTGTCCTGACCAGTCACGAGTTACGCGACTGGCGCAGACACATCGGCGCATGACGATGATGTGATCTTCACGCTGGAAAAAACATCCCCAAGGCGCGGGGCAACTGCCCCCCTTCACCCGACTTACAGCACGCGCTCGACCATCATCTTCTTGATCTCGGAAATCGCCTTGGCCGGGTTGAGGCCCTTGGGGCAGGTCTTGGTGCAATTCATGATCGTATGGCAGCGATACAGCTTGAACGGGTCATGCAGGTCATCCAGCCGCTCGCCTGTCGCTTCATCGCGCGAATCGATGATCCAGCGATAGGCATGCAGCAGCGCCGCCGGGCCAAGATAACGGTCGCCATTCCACCAGTAACTGGGGCAGGCGGTCGAACAGCAGGCGCACATCACGCATTCATAAAGACCGTCCAGCTTCTCGCGGTCCTCGATCGATTGCTTCCACTCTTTCGCGGGCATGTTCGACCGGGTTTCCAGCCACGGCTTGATGCTGGCATGCTGGGCGTAGAAATGGCTCAGTTCGGGGACAAGATCCTTGACCACGGGCATATGGGGCAGGGGGTAGATCTTCACATCGCCCTTCACCTCAT
>SLQN01000009.1 GCA_007131465.1 Paracoccaceae bacterium | reverse complement strand
CTGACCCGTGCCCCGGATCGCGCAGAAGCGACAGAAGCTCCCTCCAGATCAGCGGTTTGGGCAGGACCGAACACCGCACTCCATGTCCCGCCGCGCCTTGTGCTTCAGCCATGCTGGAACTCAGCAGGATAAGATGCGCGCGCGGACACTTGTCCTGCAACCCCGCCAGCAAAGCTGCTACCCCGCCTTCGGCAAGGTCCTGATCGGCCAGCACGAAATCGGGCGGGCGCGTGGTTGCAAGACGCAGCGCAGCTTCGGCGGTTGTCGCGGTCATCACATGCACATGGCCCAGTTTCAGACGCCGCGCGATGATGTCGCGGCTGATCAGGTGGTCGCTGATCAAAAGGGCCGCACCGACAGTCGGGGGCAGGTGCTGGGGTTGCAGTTCGGGCACATCGCGTGCGATCGGCAGTTCCAGGGTGAAACCGAAGCATGACCCGACACCTTCATCGGATTCGACCCAGATCTTGCCGCCCATCTGCGTCACGATTTGCCGCGTGATCGCAAGCCCCAGCCCTGTCCCCTCAAAGCGGCGATCGGCCGTTTGTTCAGCCTGGCTGAATTCTGAAAACACCTCCGCCTGATATTCGCGCGCAATCCCGATGCCAGTATCTTCCACTGTCACAGTCACGACCTGCCCCTGTGCCGAAGTCCCGACCCCCACGGCCCGCACCAGCACATAGCCCCTTTCGGTGAACTTGATCGCGTTGCCGACCAGATTGGTCAGGACCTGACGCACGCGCCCCGGATCGGCCACAAGCTGTGACGGCAGGAACATGTCATAATCAAAGATCAACTCGATCCGCTTGGCCCGCGCCGAAGGGACCAGCAAGTTCAGAACGTCATGGATCGACTTTTCGAGGTCGAAAGGCTGGGGGTGCAATTCCATCCGCCCGGCATCCATCTTGGAGAAATCCAGAATGTCATTGATGATCGCAAGCAGAGCCTGCCCGCTGCTGCTGATGGTTTCGGCGTAGTTGCGCTGCTCGGGGTCCAATGAGGTTTCGGCCAGCAATTCGGCCATGCCGACGACCCCGTTCATGGGGGTGCGGATTTCATGGCTCATATTCGCAAGAAAGGCTGACTTGGCTTCGACAGCGGCTTCTGCGCGGTTCTGCGCCTCGATCAGTTCGGCCTGATAGCGCAGCGCCTCGGTGATGTTGTGGACCAGCGACACAGTGTCGCCATTGGCCACGCGCCGATCCATCAGCCGCACCGACACCCCTTTGGTGAAATGCATCTCCAGCGGGCCGATCTCCGCGCTGTCCCAGCGCGTCAGCATCATGTCCACCCAGTCATCCGGCGTGATATCGTCGAGGACGACGACATCTTCATGGGCGCAGATCTCCAGCACGCGGCGATAGCTGATCCCCGGTTTCACCTCGGGGAAGGCGCGAAACATGCTCAGATAGGCCTGATTGGCGAGGATAAGCGCCTGATCGCTGTCGAAGACAGCAAACCCGTCCTGCAACGTCTCGACCGCCGCGCGCAGGCGCATATTGGCCAGATCGACCTCGTGATGGGCCTGATCGAGGTCCTGAGTGACCTGCGAATTCACCCCTTCCAGGCTGTCGGCATGGCGGCGCATGAGGCACAGTTCCTCGCGCTGAGAAATGACCTGGTCGGACATCAGGATTGCATGTTCCTTCAGATGCGCATTCATGATGCGCAGGTCGCGCTGGACCTGTTCATACAGCCGTTCCGCACGCAGCCGTGCCCGCCTTTCACGGGCCAGTTTGTCGGAAAGTCTGGAATGGGCGGTCATGCGTGCGGCGGGGCCTGTCTTGTTCGGTCTGCACGATGACAGCGACTGTTGAAGACATGCTTAATGCGCGTGGTCACTCGGTCCGCCCTTTTCGATGCCTGGCAAAGAGACTAGATCAAAGACACTTTCTTGCAGCCCGATGACAGCCTGAGGTGAACCATGCCAGATTCCCCGACCGTGATGGAGTTCCTGCTCGCGCGGCGCTCGCGCCCGGCCAAGCTGCTGCGGGCCCCGGCCCCGGATGGCGCGCAACTGGTCCGGTTGCTGACAGCCGCCGCGCGCGTGCCCGATCACGGCAAGCTGGAACCGTGGCGCTTTGTGGTGCTGCATGGCGCGGCCTGCGCCCGGCTGGCGCGCGATCTCGACACCCGCGCGGCAGAGCTTGGCCTCGACCCCGAGAAGCGCGCGAAAGCGGTCGCGGCCTTTTCCGGCAGCCCGCTGATCGTCGCGGTCGTGGCCAGTCCGAGAGCATCCGAGAAGATCCCCGAGATCGAACAGACCCTGTCGGCCGGGGCGGTCTGCCTGTCGCTGGTCAATGCTGCGCTGGCTTCGGGCTGGGGGGCATGCTGGTTGACAGGCTGGGCGGCGTCCGATTCGTCTGTCCATGTCGCGCTCGGGCTGTCCGGGCCGGAATGGATCGCCGGTTTCATCCATATCGGCACAGCCGACACGCCCCCGCCCGAACGCCCCCGTCCCGATATCGCGGCGCTGATCACTGTCCTGGAAAGCTGACGGCGCAGGTTGCGCACAGCCGGGCCATGCGGCATATCTGAGAGCGACAGACCTGCGGCAGACAAGGGATGCAAGATGATCGGCGCCTATATAAATGCCTTCACGCAGTTGCGCGACAAACGTTATCGCAGGCTGCTCTGGATCGGCGTAGCACTGTCGCTGGCGCTGCTGTTTGTCCTCTATGCCTTTGTGCTGCTAATCGTGCAGTTGCTCATCCCTGGCGCGCTGTTCCTGCCGATTTCCGGGCAGGTGCAGGGGCTCAGTTCGCTGTTCTCGCTGGGCTCGATCCTGTATCTTCTGGGCCTGTCGGTTTTTCTCATGGTCCCGGTCGCCTCGGTTTTCAGCGGGCTTTACCTTGATGATGTTGCCGATGCGGTCGAGGCCGAGCATTACCGCGGACTGGACCCGCGCGACCGTGTGCCCTTCCGCGAGGCGATCAGCGACGGGCTGCGGTATTTCGGTCTGCTGGTCGCCGTGAATGTGTTGGGGATGGCGGTTTTCGCGCTGTCGAGCGGGTGGGGCATGCTGACCTTGTGGGTTGTCAACGGCTTTTTGCTGGCACGCGAGTATTTCACCATGATCGCCCGCCGCCGCCATGACCGTGACGCGGCGCGCGCATTGTTCAGACGTGACTTCTACTGGCTATGGTTGCCCGGCGTGGTGCTGGCGATCGGCCTCAGCATCCCGATCGTTAATCTTGCCATGCCACTGGTCGGCGCGGCCGTCTTCACGCATATGTATCACCGAATCCATCCCGAAGGCGTCACGGACGACGCGTGAGGCTCTCGATCATGTCATAGGTGATGACCTCCGACAGGATGATCCCGGCGATGACCACGAAGGCAACCGTGGCGATAAGGGTGACCAGCTTTGCCTTGCGCAACATCTGCGCGTCCGAGGGGGCCGAGGACGGGGTTCCCGGCACGACATCGCCCGCCTCGCCCTGCGTCTTCAGGCGGAAGGGAAGGACCAGAAACATGGTCATGAACCAGATCACGCCATAGAGGGCGATTGCAGACATCACCGACATCAGACTTCCTCCAGTTCGACAAGGCAACCATTGAAATCCTTGGGGTGCAGGAACAGCACAGGCTTGCCATGGGCCCCGATCTTCGGCTCGCCCGTGCCCAGAACCCGTGCCCCTGCGGCCATAAGCCGGTCACGGGCGACCAGAAT
>SLQN01000356.1 GCA_007131465.1 Paracoccaceae bacterium | reverse complement strand
TATAGGCCTCTTGCATCTGGGCAAAACCCGGCGCCTGCGCCTGATAGCTTGCCGCCCTCGCGGCGGCGGAAGGCCGATCCATCTGATAGGCGCGCGCTCCTTCGGCGACAGGGCGCATCGCGGCGAGCGTGGCCTTGCCAATGGTTGAAGAGGCGCAGTGTCCGGCCTCGGCCAGCGCATGGCGCAGCGCCGATACGATCAGCCCGCGCGCCAGGCCTGGCTCGCGGAACCGCACCTCCGCCTTGGCGGGGTGAACATTGACATCGACGCGCTGCGGATCGCAATCGAGAAACAGCGCCGCTGCGGGGTGGCGATCCCGACTCAGGAAATCGGCGTAGGCGGACTCTTGGGCCAGTTCGCGCCAGATCTCGAAATCCTCGCCGGTCATCTCGGCGATCTCGACGCCAGCCTCGCGGAAAACCTCGACCGAGGCCGCGTCCTGGGCCTTGGCTTCCTCCAGATAGACGGCCTCGGCGTTGGCGGCGGCGGCCAGAAGCGCCTCCTGCTGCTCCTCGCTCAGGCTCTCGAACCGCGACTTGTTCATCAGCAGCGGCTGATACATGAACCACAGCGCGTATTCCGCCGCGGGGGTGTAGCACTCCATCTGCTCGTACAGGCGGAACGACGCGAAGGACGCCGACGACGTGTTCACCGCATCCAGAACGCCGGTCTGCAGCCCGTTGTAGATCTCGGTCGAAGCCATGGACGAGATCGACGCGCCCGCCGCCGCCAGCATCTGCTCGAACGCGCGGCCCGCGGCGCGCACGGTCTTGCCCGCCATGTGCTCGGGACGGGTGATGCAGCCGTCGGCCGACCCGAAGCCGCCGGCCAGATAGCCGTGCACGAGGACCATCACGTCATCCTCGGCCATCAGCTCTTCCAGCGCCTCCATGAAGGGCGATTCGTTCAGCCGCGCGCCGTGGTCGTGGTTCTGCACCAGCCCCGGCATCAGCGTCAGGTTGAACTCGGGCCGCTGGCCGCCGGCATAGGACAGCGGATAGACGGTCATGTCGAGCTGCCCGCGGCTGAGCGGCACATACTGTTCGGTGGCCGAGAACAGCGAGGCCGACGGGAAGATCCGCATCGACAGGCCGACATCGGCCTCCTCCAGCTCGTCGGCGATCATCTGGGCGACCTGATGGCGCACGTCCGACGTGGACCACTGGTGCGACAGGCGCAGCTGCTGCGCGTCGGCCGCGGTGGTGATGCTGCCCAGTGCAATGGCGGACACGGCCGCAAGGGCCGTCAACTTGAACGGTGTCATGGTATCCTCCCCGTGGTTCCTGTCCCGCGTCCGGCCGATGACCGGTCCGCGGGCGTGCCTGCCCTCCCTGACGGCACTGTGACATGCGAGCGCATCACGGATGCAATGTCAAGCCTCTTGTATACAAGATATCCGTTGAGAAATGCAGGATGCCGTCGTATGCTGCGTCCATGCAGGTCCGTCGCGCCGATGGCGTCCGTGAGGCGCTGGAACAGATGATCGTCACAGGGGATCTTGCCGACGGTGAGCGGCTGGACGAGGTGACGCTGGCCGAGCGCTTCGGCTGCTCGCGCACGCCCCTGCGCGAGGCGTTCCAGGCGCTGGCGGCGTCGGGCCTGGTGCAGTTGATTCCCCGCCGTGGGGCCTTCGTGCGCCATCCCGGGCTGGAGGAAATGGTGGAGATGTTCGAGGTAATGGCCGAACTGGAGGCGCTGTGCGGCCGGCTGGCCGCGCGCCGGGTGACGCCCGCGCTTCTGGCCGCGCTGCAGGCCACCGTGGCCGCCTGCGAGGCCGCCGTCGCACGAGACGACCACGACCTGTATTACGCCGAAAACGAAAGGTTTCACCTGCTGCTGTATGAGGCCGCGGGCAACGGGTTCCTCGCGGCCGAAGCCGGGCGGCTGCACCGGCGGCTGAAACCCTATCGGCGGTTGCAGCTGCGGGTGCGCGGCCGCATGGACCAGTCGCTGGCCGAACACCGCGCGGTGCTGTCGGCGCTGCAGGACGGGCGGGCCGAGGCCGCGGCCGAGGCGCTGCGCGACCACGTTGCGGTGCAGGGCGGCAAGTTCAACGACCTGATGGTCAGCTACCGCCGTTCGTCGCTGTGCGCGCGCCCCGACACGGCCCTGCGGTGCTGATGTCCGCTGCGACCTGACCCGGGCAGCCGGGAGATTTCCACCGAGACGTGACCCACATCGCAACGGCCCATGGCTTTGGCAGGCTGCCCGGAACGTCTGTGGTCCGCGACGGCTTCGGGTCGGGCGGACAGTGAGGGGGCAGGAGCAGGTCCTTGGTCGCTGCGGGGTGGATTGCCCAGAGACATTTCCCATCGCCATGCAGCCAGCAGCCCGGGCAGTGGCGCAAGGGTGTTGGCGGTCATCGGCAGGACAAGGCGGGGGCGCACCCGCTGATGGCCGCGATGGTCGGTCTGGGCCGTGCCGCCGAAGGCGCCCTCGATGAATGTGCGGTTCCGTCGGGGCCGGGCGTGGCCGTCGTGCCGCTGTGTGCGGCCGTCGACCCGTCAGGCCGCCCTGCATGATCGGACCCGAGCGGGTGTCGCGCGTCGCAGGGCGGATGCAGCATCGCATGCCCATCGATATCGCTGACACGATCTCCACCTCCATGGATTGTCAGGAGCTGGTGGTGCCTGCGCGCTGCGGGCAGGGGCTGTCGGGCGAGATATGCTGGCGGGTGGCGGGCGCATCGTCGGCTGCCACCGTTCCTCCTGCCCAGGATCAATAGCGCCGCCTCCTGCCCAGGGGCGTTCTAGCGCGGGGACAAGCCGACCGGCGCGACCTCGCAGCATGGACCCGCGATCTGGACGCGGGGCCGATCATCGAGCCGGACACCGTGCGCTTGACCCACGCCCAGAGCCCCGAGGATCACGTCAGCCTTGGCCGCGACGTCGAGAAAGCGGTGCAGGCGCGGGCGGTGCATGCCGCTATTCAGAAGCACGTCTTCATGTCTGGACACAGGACCGTGGTGTTTCCCGGCCGCCCCGGAAGCTGCGCCTGTGACCGCAGGGGGTAGCGGCAGAGGACCTCCCGAGGGGCGCCGCGGGGTTGCGGTCTGGACGGGACAGGCGACGGCGGCCTGCCCGGGCTGGCCTGGCCGGGACGGCGGAGGCCCGGCCCTGCGATGCACCTTTTACTGTCCTGCGGGCAGCTCGCAGACCTGTGTCCTCGGCGCCCAGGTCTGGCGGTTCGCCATCACCCACCCCATCAGATCCGGCCTCCCGGCCCGCGGATGATCGCACCGCGCGCGCCGTCCCCTGACACGGCAGGCGCCGTGCCCCACGCATGGACTGCGCCCGCGGCCCTGCAGCCGCTGCCTTGTGCGCGGCGCAGTTTGGCCTTGCAAAACGCCCGCAACGGGGGGCACTTCCCATCCCGGCACGGCGGCGCGCGTTCGCACGCGACCACCACCGCGCCCCATGACGAGGAGGAGGACACCACCCATGGCATTTTCCCGCATCACCCTGGCCGCGGCGCTGGCCGGCGCGCTGGGCCTTGCCCCGGCCGCGGCCGAAACCCTGCGGCTGTCACACAATGTCGGCGACACCACCACCTGGCACCAGGGCGCCGAGAAATTCGGCGAGCTTCTGGCCGAGCGCACCGAGGGCGCCTTCGACGTGCGCGTGTTCCCCAATGCCCAGCTGTCGGGCGGGGACCAGATGCGCCAGGCCGAGATG
>SLQN01000390.1 GCA_007131465.1 Paracoccaceae bacterium | reverse complement strand
CGCGGCGACCGCATAAGTCCCGGTGATGAAGCCCCCTTTCGCTGAGGGAGAGCGCAACACTTCAGATATTCTCGACCTGCGGCATGCCCATGACGTGATAGCCGCCATCGACATGGATGATCTCGCCCGTGGTATGCGCCCCATACTCCGACGCCAGATAGACCGCCGTGCCGCCCACGCTTTCCAGCGTGGCATTCGTGCGCAGGGGCGCATTGCCCTCGGCATGGCGGAAGGTCTTGCGCGCGCCCCCGATCGCGGCCCCGGCCAGCGTCTTCATCGGGCCGGGGCTGATCGCGTTGACGCGAATTCCTTCCGGGCCAAGGTCATTGGCCAGATAGCGGACCGCGGATTCGAGCGCCGCCTTGGCGACCCCCATGACATTGTAGAACGGCGTCACCGTGTTGGACCCCTGGAAGGTCAGGGTCAGCAGGCAGCCGCCATCCGGCATCAACTCTGACGCGCGACGGCCAAGGTCGATGAAGCTGTAGCAACTGATCTCCAGCGACTGGCGGAAATTCGCGCGGCTGGTGTCGCGGAACCGCCCGGTCAGTTCCGCCTTGTCTGAAAAAGCTATCGCATGGACCAGAAAGTCCATCCGGCCCCATTCAGACTTTATCCGCGCGAAAGCGGCGTCCAGCGACGAGTCATCGGTCACATCCACATCCAGCAGCAGGTCCGATCCCACCGATGCGGCCAGCGGTTCAACGCGCTTGCCGAAGGCCTCGCCCTGATAGCTGAAGGCCAAATCCGCCCCCTGTGCAGCCATTTGCTTCGCAATGCCCCACGCAATCGAGCGTTCATTGGCAACGCCCATGATCAGCCCGCGCTTGCCCGCCATCAAGCCTGTCATGCTCGGTCCCCTCAGTCGCGATACGCGCTCATCAGCAATGTTGCGTTGGTCCCGCCAAAGCCAAAGCTGTTGGACAGGACGGAATCAAGCTCAATATCCTCGACAAGGCTGGTCGCAATCTCGCCCTCGCGGATCGCCGGGTCCAGTTCGGTGACATTGGCCGAGGCCGTGATGAACCGGCCCTGCATCATCAGCAACGAATAGATCGCTTCCTGCACGCCGGTCGCGCCAAGGCTGTGGCCGGTCAGCGACTTGGTGGACGAAATGGGCGGCACATTGCCTTCCCCCCAGATGCGGCGGATCGCCTCCACTTCGGTCACATCGCCTGCCGGGGTCGATGTGCCATGCGCATTGATATAGCTGACGCTGCGGCCCTCGGGCAGGGTGTCCAGTGCCAGCCGCATCGACCGCTCGCCGCCCTCGCCCGAGGGCGCGACCATGTCATGCCCGTCCGAGGTCGCGCCATAGCCGGTGACTTCGGCATAGATCTTCGCGCCGCGCGCTTTCGCATGCTCCAGTTCTTCCAGCACCAGCACCCCGCCGCCACCGCCGATCACGAAGCCGTCGCGCGTCGCGTCGAAGGCGCGGGCGGCAGTTTCGGGTGTGTCATTATATTTCGATGACATCGCGCCCATCGCATCGAACAGGCACGACAGCGTCCAGTCCAGTTCCTCGCCGCCGCCTGCAAAGACGATGTCCTGCTTGCCCATCTGGATCAGTTCCGCCGCATTGCCGATGCAATGCGCCGATGTCGAACAGGCCGAGGTGATGGAATAGTTCACACCCTTGATCTTGAAGGGCGTGGCCAGACAGGCCGAATTGGTGGAGGACATGCAGCGCGTCACCATGAATGGCCCCATCCGCTTGGGGCTGCCCTTCTCGATGACGATCTTGTGCGCCTGAAACAGGTTCGCCGTCGACGGCCCGCCCGACCCCATGATCAGCCCCGAGCGCGGGTTCGACACGTCGCTCTCTTCCAGCCCGGCATCGGCAATCGCCTGCTCCATCGACAGGAAGTTATAGGCCGCGCCCGCTCCCATGAAGCGCAGGTTGCGCTTGTCGATATGGTCCTCCAGAACGATCTGGGGCTGGCCATGAACCTGGCTGCGAAATCCATGCTCGGCATAATCCGGGGCAAACACGATCCCCGACCGACCCGCGCGCAGGCTTTGCGACACTTCAGCGGCGCTATTGCCTATGGGCGAGATGATCCCCAGCCCGGTGATGACGACACGACGCATAAAACCCCCCGTTTCAACTGTTTTCGCTGTGTAGGACAGCGCAGGCCACGGGGCAACCCTGAAGGATTGCCCCGTGTTCCGGCCCTCAGCCCTGCGCGCGTGCCGGAACGCGCTGCAACAGCGGCATCAGGGCGGCCATGTCCGGCCCGTGGGCCTGCCCGGTCACGGCCTTGCGCAGCGGCATGAACAGGCTCTTGCCTTTGCGCCCCGTGGCCTCCCTGACGGCGGTGGTCCAGTCTTTCCACGCGTCCGGACCATAGGGCGGGGGCGGCAGCAGGCGCAACGCCTCGGCGACGAACTCGGCGTCCTCCGGGGCGATATCGGGGGCCGCGCCATCGCGGCACAGCGTCCACCACGCGCCCAGATCGTCCATCCGGGTGATGTTCTCGCGCGCGACAGTCCAGAACTGCGGCGCAAGCTCATCGGGCACACCAAGCGCCGCGATCTCATCCGCCACGGCCTCGAACGGGCGCGATTGCAGATCGGCGCGGGTCAGGGGCCACAGGTCTTCGGCATCGAATTTCGTGGGCGCGGCCCCGAACTGGCCCAGATCAAAACCATCGGCAATCTCGTCCAGTGTCAGGCGCAATTCCACCGGCTGGCTGGACCCAAGCCGCGCCAGCAGCGACAAAAGCGCGGCCGGTGTCACGCCCTGCGCGCGCAGGTCGCGCAAGCTCAGCGTGCCAAGGCGCTTCGACAGTGCCTCTCCTTGCGCGCCGGTCAAAAGCGAGTGATGCGCGAAATCCGGCGGCGTGCCGCCCAGCGCTGCGATGATCTGGATCTGCGTTGCGGTATTCGTCACATGGTCCGACCCGCGCACGATATGGGTGACCCCCATATCCATGTCATCGACAACCGAGGCCAGCGTATACAGCACCTGCCCATCTGCCCGGATCAGCACCGGATCGGACACGCTGGCTGCATCAATCGACAGCGGGCCAAGGATACCGTCGTCCCAGTCGATCCGGGTCTGGTCCAGCAGGAAGCGCCAATAGCCTTCGCGCTCTGCCTTCAGCCTGACCCTGTCCGCATCCTGAAGCGCCAGCGCGGCGCGATCATAGACGGGCGGGCGGCCCATGTTCAGTTGCTTCTTGCGTTTGAGGTCCAACTCTGTCGGTGTCTCGAAACATTCATAGAACCGTCCATCCGCGCGCAGTCTGTCAGCGGCGTCGGAATAGCGTTCCAGCCGCAGGGATTGCTGCTCGATCCGGTCCCAGCCCAGCCCCAGCCAGTCCAGATCATGCTGGATTGCGTCGATATATTCCTGTTTAGACCGTTCGCCGTCGGTATCGTCCAGCCGCAGGATGAACGTGCCGCCCGACTTGCGGGCAATCAGGTAATTGAACAACGCCGTGCGCAGGTTGCCGATATGCAGATACCCTGTTGGCGACGGGGCGAAGCGGGTGACGATGGGGGACATGGCGCGACCTCTCGGAGAACCTGTTGTCCTTTTCACATGCCCCGCCGCAGTGCAAGGGGCGGGGTGATGGCAGGCACACAAGTCACGCGGTGATCAATTTTCTGCCGCCGCGTGGAAGGTTTGGTTTTTCGCCAAGACACGCGCGCGCCGGGCCGCTAGACTCT
>SLQN01000025.1 GCA_007131465.1 Paracoccaceae bacterium | reverse complement strand
TGGATCGGCGGTGGTGGCGGGGCCCCTCCAACCGCCCCATCAACGGGCGTTCCTGGTTTCATCATTGCCGACCCGCATCTGGTCACCCTGGACGGGCTGGGCTACAGTTTCCACGCGGCGGGCGAATTCGTTCTGACCCGACCGGTTGCAGGCAGCGGCTTCGAAGTGCAGTCGCGCATGTCACCCGTGGGCGGGAATGCCTCTGAAAATGTGGTGATGGCCGCGCGACTGGATGGCGGAACCGTTATGGTCGATGCCGCCACCCCCGACAGCATCCGTATCAATGGTGCTCAGGTGTCCATGACCCCCGGCGATGTTGTGGCAGTAGGCAGTGATCTGATCTATCGCACTGGCAACACCTATCATGTGATCCACCGCCATGGAAACCCCGACGGAGAGGCAATCAGCTCGGCCTCGGCGGTGGTGGTCGATGGGCGGCTGGATATCACCATGTTCCTTGATGCCAGTCTTGGCGGTCAGGTTGAAGGGTTGCTTGGCAATTACGACGGCGATCAGGCCACCGATCTTGCATTACCTGATGGCCGTCTGGTTGCACGCCCGCTGGTCTTTGGCGACGATCCCGAAACTGGCGATCTGGGCCTTTACGGGGAATTCCGCGATGCCTGGCGCGTCAGCACGCTGGAGCAAAGCCTGTTCACCTATGGGCCGGGCGAAGGGCCAGACAGCTTTTACCTGCCCGATTACCCCGCCCGCATGGTCACGCTGGATGATTTCGACGAAGCCGACCGCGATGCAGCCTCCGCGCAACTGGTCGATGCCGGGCTGACTCCAGGCTCGCTTCCTTTCAATAATGCGCTTTTTGACCTGCTGAGCACCGGCAATGACAGCTATGTTGCCGCAGCCACAACCCAGCAACAGAAGATCGCAGTCCTGCCCGACACTGCCCCGCCAATCACCGCACCCGAAGTGCAGGGCGGCGTGCTCGACGGGCTGATTACGCTGACAGGACGCGTTCTGGACCTGAGCGATTCTGCTTTTTCAGGGTTGCGTGTAACCTTCACTTCCGATGGCCAGTCCGTCGGCCATATCCGCAACACACGCGCCGCGGGCGATTTCGAATTCGAAGTGCTTCCCAATGCTTCAGGTGGCAAGATCATGGTGACGCGCGACTACACGCCCCAGACTGACGGGGCCATCACGGCGAGTGATGCACTGGACGTTTTGCGCATTGCCGTGGGTCTGCAGCCGTCCTTCGGTCCCGCCAGCCCCGAAGCGTTCATCGCTGCCGATATGGACCGTAGCGGGCAAGTCACCGCCAGCGATGCGCTGGATGTCCTGCGCGCGGCAGTGGGCCTGTCCAGCCCCAATGCACCACGCTGGGTTTTCCTCGATGCCGCAACAGATTTTGATGCGATCAGCGCCAATTCCGTGGCGTATGAAACCGGAATCAACCTGCCGCATCTAGCCGATGCGATGACCGGGCTGGACATGAAGGCGATCCTGCTGGGCCAGATGAGCGAATTTGGCTAAGGGCGACGCGATGGGGCATTGACGCCTGATAGGGCGATGGAAAGGTGTTGACAAACTGAATGCCATCACCACGTGACGGGCGCCCTGATCGGTTTCCCGCGTTGGCCTGTGATCGCATCTCGACCGGCAAATTCAACCATATTACTCTCTTCCATGGTGGTGCGTGCTTTTCGGTTCGTGGGTTGTGTCGCAACGCCAATCCAACCAGATGCACCGCCAGCCTTCAGATCCTCAAAACACCAGATTCAGTCATAGCTCCTCCTCGCGCTGTGCCAGGTTGCTAAACGGCCAACCAAAATGGACCTGGATGTCTATCCCTATCTACCAAAGGCCAATGTCGGCACCCACTATCAACCCAATGTAGCGCGCGGATCTGAGGGCTGCATGGTCGCAATCTCTGAAGCTCGTCGCCAAAAATCTGCTGGAATTTTATGAGCCTGGATCGCGGATACGTTTTGCTTGAGCCTACCCGGATGACTGTTTCCGAGCAGCACCGTCGAAACCGCCGGGTGGTGCAACGGAAATGCGAGCGCGGCCGTAGGCAGAGCGACGCCATATTCGTTACACAGGTCTGTCAGCACCTCCACCTTGCGCAAGATACCCTCCGGGGGGGTGCCGTAATCCCAATGTGCATCAGGGCTTGCACCCGTCGCGAGGATACCAGAGTTGAACACCCCTCCGATCACCAGACGGGTTCCCGCATCCTTGCACATGTCAAGCAAAGTCGCTTCAGCAGATCGGTCGAGAAGGGTATAGCGACCCGCCAGAAGGATAATATCAAGCGGCTGAAATGAAAGTATTTCTTCGCAGATCTCAACTTCATTGACGCCAATCCCGATCTTGGAAATCGCGCCGCTGCGCTTCAATTCCTCTAGGGCTCGAAAACCACTAGTGCGCAATGCATCAAGGTGCGTCTGATGATGCACCGGATGAGTGCGCATCCCGATGTCATGGACAAATAGCATATCAACCCGGTTTAGACCCAGTCTTTGCAGACTATCTTCGTATGACCGCATAATCCCGTCACGGCTATAGTCATATCGCTGATCGAAGGGCAGCGGCGCAACGAAACCGTTCAAGGCCCTGTGCGGTAATGCCGAGGGTGAGAGAACGCGTCCAACCTTGGTTGAAACAATATAGCTGCCCGGTTCTTGCGTGCTGAGGAAATCGCCAAGTCGCCGTTCGGCTTTGCCCTGACCATAATGGGGGGCGGTATCGAAATATCGAATGCCCAAGGACCACGCGACTTGCAGCGTTTCCATGGCGGTATCACGATCCACTGCTTGAAAAAGACCTGCAAGCGCGGCGGTTCCAAGTCCGATTCTTGGCAAGTCAACAGGCATTGCGTCACTCAATCCGAAGGCCGGTCGAAGCATCGAAGATATGCACTTGCGTCTCATCAAATGTCACGCACAGGATATCTCCGAATTCGGCGCGATGTTGTCCTCTCAGAGCGGCCAAGACCTCTGTTTCTCCCAGATGGGAAGAAATCAGCGTTTCTGCCCCAGTCGGTTCGACCACGGAGACCTTTACTTTCAAACCTGCCGCGTTGGTCTCTGATTCTGCGCGCTCCATGTGTTCTGGCCGGATACCGAACAGGATCTGGCGCCCGACATCAATGCGGATCGGCAATGCCACAGACTGACCATCCTCTAATTCCGCACGCCCGTTCCCAAGAGAGTGCGCCGGCAACAGGTTCATCGACGGAGAGCCAATGAAAGCGGCAACAAAACTATTCCTGGGGCGGTCATACAATTCCAGCGGCGATCCGATTTGCGACACATGCCCCCGGTCGAGCACGATGATCTTGTCGGCCATCGTCATGGCTTCGATCTGATCATGGGTCACATAAACGATGGTGGTCTTCAGTTTCCGGTGAAGCTCTTTGATCTCGGCGCGCATTTTCACACGGAGTTTTGCATCAAGGTTGGACAGGGGTTCGTCGAACAGGAAAACAGATGGCGCACGCACGATTGCGCGGCCCATGGCCACTCTCTGGCGTTGCCCGCCTGACAGATGGCGTGGATATCGGTCAAGCAGATCGGTCAATCCCAGGATCTCGGCTGCGGCCTCGACCTTGACACGCGATTCGTTCTTGTTGGCACGCGCCAGACGAAGAGAGAACCCCATATTCTCCGCGACGGTCATATGCGGGTAAAGGGCATAGTTCTGGAACACCATCGCGATGTCACGCTCTT
>SLQN01000566.1 GCA_007131465.1 Paracoccaceae bacterium | reverse complement strand
TGCGATGACACCGCCGCCGCCGTGTTGCGCCACGCGCCCGATGCCATGCCAGAAGTTCTGTCCAGCATCGTTCTGGGCCAGACCGGCCTTCATGCCCAATTTGGCGGCGTCGTGCCCGAAATAGCGGCACGCGCCCATGCCGAAAAGCTGGATCACGCTGTCGAGGCCGCTCTAGAACAGGCCGGACTCGGGCTGGGCCAGATTGACGCCATAGCCGTAACGGCTGGACCGGGGCTGATCGGGGGGGTCCTGTCGGGGGTGATGCTGGCCAAGGGGATCGCCGCGTCGCGCGGTCTGCCGCTGATCGGTGTCAACCATCTGGCGGGCCATGCCCTGACCCCGCGCCTGACCGATGCCCTGCCCTTTCCCTATCTGATGCTGCTGGTTTCGGGCGGGCATTGCCAGTTTCTGCTGGTGCGCGGGGCCGACAGCTTCACACGGCTGGGCGGCACGATCGACGACGCGCCGGGCGAGGCCTTTGACAAGGTCGCAAAACTGCTGGGCCTGCCCCAGCCCGGTGGCCCGGCGGTTGAGGCCGAAGCGCAGGGCGGCAATCCGGCCCGCTTTGCCCTGCCCCGCCCGCTGGCCGACCGTCCGGGGTGCGATATGTCCTTCTCGGGGCTGAAAACCGCCGTGCTGCGTGCGCGCGACCAGCTTGTAGCCGAACATGGCGGGCTGCGCGCAGGCGACCGGGCTGATCTTTGCGCAGGGTTTCAGGCCGCCGTGGCCGATTTGCTGACAATCAAGGCAGCGAGGGCACTGGAGGTCTACCTGTCCGACGCCCCGGCCTCACCGGCCTTTGCCGTCGCAGGGGGTGTGGCCGCGAATGCGGCCTTGCGCGCAGGACTGCAAGCGCTGGCGCAGGATGCGGGTGTGCGCTTCATTGCCCCCCCGCTGGCGCTGTGCACCGATAACGCCGCGATGATCGCCTGGACCGGGATCGAACAGTTGCGCCTGGGTGCGCGTGATGACATGAGCCTGAGCGCGCGCCCGCGCTGGCCGCTCGACACGGTCTCGGCACCGATGCTGGGGTCAGGCAAGCGCGGGGCCAAGGCATGAGGGCGCGCATCGGGGGCAAGCCAGACATGGCCATAAAAGGAGCATGTGCATGAGCGTTGCAATTCTGGGCGCAGGTGCATTCGGAACGGCCCTTGCCTGCGCTCTGGGCGATGCGACCTTGTGGTGCCGCGACGCGGCACAGGCCGACGCGCTGAACGCCGCGCGCGAAAACCGCCAGCGCCTGCCCGGTGTGCCCCTGCCCGAGGGGGTGCATGTCACCTCGGACATGAGCGACGTGACCGCAGGGACCGTGTTGCTGGCCATTCCGATGCAGGCCACGCGGGGCTTTCTGGCCACGCATGCCATGCAGCTTGCACCGCGCGTGCTGGTTGCCTGTTCCAAGGGGATCGACCTTGAAACGCTGATCGGCCCGGTGGGGGTGATCCGCGCGACATTGCCCGACGCCCGCGCGGCCCTGCTGACCGGTCCCAGCTTTGCCGATGACATCGCGCGCGGCCTGCCCACGGCGCTGACACTGGCCTGCACCGATGAGGCGCTTGGCACGCAGTTGCAGGAACGCCTGGCCACGCCCAATCTGCGCCTCTATCGCAACAGCGACGTGACCGGGGCGGAACTGGGCGGCGCGCTGAAGAACGTGATCGCGATTGCGGCAGGTATCGTGATTGGCGCGGGAATGGGCGAATCGGCGCGCGCGGCCCTGATGGCGCGCGGCTATGCCGAGATGCAGCGCCTTGCCCTTGATCTGGGCGCCGAACCCGTGACGCTGGCCGGGTTGTCCGGCTTGGGCGATCTGATCCTGACCTGCGGGTCCGAGAAATCGCGCAATTTCCGCTACGGGCTGGCACTGGGACGCAGCGAGGCATTTGACAGCGCGACCACCGTCGAGGGTGCGGCCACGGCCCGCGCAGTTGCGCGGCTAGCGCGCGAGCGTGGCATCGACATGCCGATCACGCGTATGGTGGCCGCGCTGATCGAAGGATACCTGACCCTGACCGAGGCGCGCGACGCGCTGCTGGCCCGCCCCTTGACCGATGAATGAACAGGAGGAAATGACATGCCGCTTTACATGATGCTATGCACTGACAAGCCCGGTGCGCTGGACACCCGCAAGGCCACGCGCGAGGCGCATCTCGCCTATGTGGCCGAAACAGGCTGCGTGGTGCTGGCCGGGCCACTTCTGGATGATGCAGGCGAGATGGCCGGGTCGCTGATCGTGCTGGACCTGCCCGACATTGATGCCGCGAAAGCCTGGGGCGCGCTGGACCCCTATGCGCTGGCGGGCCTGTTCGAGAGCGTGCGCCTGCAGGAATGGAAAAAGGTTATCGGCTGATGCGTTACTGGCTGATGAAATCCGAACCTGACGCGTTTTCATGGGAGGATCTGGTCGCCAAGGGCGATGCGGGCGAGGAATGGGACGGCGTGCGCAACTATCAGGCACGCAACAACATGCGCGAAATGACACGCGGGGATCGCGCGTTTTTCTACCACAGCCAGAAGGACAAGGCCGTGGTCGGTATCTGCGAGATCATCGCCGAGGCACATCCCGACAGCACCACGGATGACCCGCGCTGGGAATGTGTCGATGTGCGCGCCGTGCAACCCTTTGCCCGCCCCGTGACGCTGGAACAGGTCAAGGCCGAACCAAGGCTGGCCGAAATGGCGCTGGTCAAGACGTCGCGCCTGTCAGTGCAACCCGTGAGCGCACAAGACTGGGCGCTGATCTGCGCCATGGGGGGTGTCACGCCCTGAGACAGGGCATCTCGCCCGTGGAGAGGCCCCATGAGTATTTCCGGCAAGATGAAATCAGGACCCTGCGCGCGGACGGTCAAGCCGCGCGGCGCGCCCGCCGCGACGCTGCGCGAGACGCGGTGCACGGCCCGGAAGTTCGGCCATGATGGCGCGCCGCGCATCTGGCGACAGGCGCGACCATTGGGTGATCTCGTCAATCGATCGCAGGCAGCCCGTGCACAGGCGCGCATCGGGGTGGATCACACAGATATTCACGCAGGGGCTATCGATCTCGTCGCGCGCCCAGGTCTGATCTTTCATGGCGGCCTGCTTGTCTGCTTCAGGGGGCAACATAACCATGCAGGCGGGCCGGACCAGCCCAAAAGCGGCATATTCCGGCAAGGTGCCGCCAGATTCTGGAAATCCCGCGCCGCGTGGCGGGGCAGCAAGGCGCGCTACCCGTCCGGGGCAGCCTGACGCCGGATCACGGCCAGCCGGTCCAGTGCCCCTTGCAGGATGACACCGGCGGCAACATGGTCGATCACTTCGGCACGGCGCTTGCGCGAGGTGTCGGCTTCCAGCAGTGCACGCTCGGCCGCAACGGTGGACAGGCGTTCGTCCCAGAACCCGATGGGCAGATCGGTCAGCCTGCCAAGGTTGCGCGCGAAGGCGCGCGTGGACTGGCAGCGCGGCCCCTCAGAGCCATCCATGTTGCGCGGCAGGCCCAGAACAAGCCCGCCAATATCGCGCGCGGTCACGATATCCAGCAAAGCCGCGGCATCCAGCCCGAATTTCTTGCGGCGGATTGTCAGGAGCGGGCTGGCCACGGATAACAACCGGTCGGACACGGCAACGCCAATGGTCTTTTCGCCCAGATCCAGCCCGGCAATCGCGCGCCCCGGTGCGACCGCGTCGGCAAAAGCCTCGAAGGGCTCTACCGT
>SLQN01000112.1 GCA_007131465.1 Paracoccaceae bacterium | reverse complement strand
GCCACGCAGTCCTTGACCAGCTTTTTCAGCGGGATCGCGCCTTCAAGCAGGGAATATTCGGTATGGGTGCGCAGATGGATGAAGCGGGGCAAATCGGTCATGGCGTGATCATAGACATCCGCGGCGCCAACGCAACGACCCGAGTGATTATCAATGAGGCGTTGATACAGTCGTCGTCCAGCGACTAAAGTTTTCCCTTGTCTTTGTAGCCTGTGCAGGGCTTTCATCCGACAATGACGACAAGGCCCACGAATGGCCGCCGACAGGGAGAGTGACGATGCGCGAGCCATTGCTGCGCCTTCAGGGGCTGACCAAGGCCTATCCCGGTGTCGTGGCCAATGACGATATCTCGTTCGAGATCGGCACGGGCCAGATGCACGCGCTGCTGGGCGAGAATGGTGCAGGCAAATCGACCCTTGTGAAGATGATCTACGGGCTGGTCCAGCCGGACAAGGGCAAGATGCAGTTGCGTGGGCAGCCCTATGCGCCCGCCCAACCCTCGGAAGCGCGGCGCAATGGCGTGGCGATGGTGTTTCAGCATTTCAGCCTGTTCGAGGCGCTGGATGTGGCCGAGAACGTGGCGCTGGGCATGGAAAACCCGCCCCCCCTGCGCGATCTTGCGAAGCGTATCCGCGACGTGTCACACGATTACGGGCTGCCGCTGGACCCGCACCGTCTGGTGGGTGATCTGTCAGCGGGCGAGCGTCAGCGCGTGGAAATCGTGCGCTGCCTGTTGCAGGACCCCAAACTGCTGATCATGGACGAGCCGACCTCGGTGCTGACCCCGCAGGAGGTCGACATCCTGTTTCGTACCCTGCGCCAGTTGTCATCCGAGGGCACGGCGATCCTCTATATCTCGCACAAGCTGGATGAAATCCGCGCGCTGTGTGACGAGGCGACGATCCTGCGGGGCGGGCGCAAGGTGGCGACCTGCGACCCGCGCGAGAAATCCGCGCGCGAGCTTGCCGAACTGATGGTCGGGCAGGTGCTGACCCCGCCCGAACGGCCTGCAAGGCCGACAGGCCCGGTCGTGTTGCAGGTCGAAAACCTGTCACTGAAATCGAACCATCCGTTTGGCACATCGCTCAAGGATATCTCGTTCAGCCTGCATGCGGGCGAGGTTCTGGGCATTGCCGGTGTGGCCGGGAACGGGCAGGATGAACTCTTGCTGATGCTCTCGGGCGAACTGCTCGCACCTGCGGACCGGGTCTTGCTGAAGGGTCAGCCCATTGGCCAGCTTGGCCCGAATGCGCGGCGCAAACGGGGCCTTGCCTCGGCCCCCGAGGAGCGTCTGGGCCATGCCGCCGCCCCGGACATGAGCCTGACCGCGAATGCTCTACTGTCGGGTGCTGATCGCAAGGGGCTGGCGCAGGGTGGGTTCATCGACTGGAAGCGCACGGAAAGCTTCGCACGCGAGATCATCGCGCGCTTTGATGTGCGCACACCGGGGCCGCATGTGCTGGCGCGCGCGCTGTCGGGCGGCAACCTGCAGAAATTCGTCATCGGGCGCGAGATCGAACTCAAGCCCGAAGTGATCGTCGTCAACCAGCCCACATGGGGCGTGGACGCCTCTGCCGCCGCCTTCATCCGTCAGGCGCTGCTGGATCTGGCCAGTGCCGGTGCAGGGGTGCTGGTGATCAGCCAGGATCTGGACGAATTGCTGGAAGTGGCCGACAGTTTCGCCGCGCTGAACGAAGGGCGGCTGACGCCTGTGCGCCCTGCAAAAGGGCTGAGCGTGCACGAGATCGGGCTGATGATGGGCGGCGCGCATGACATGCACCCGGCACATGAGGCCGCGCAATGATCCGGCTGGAGAAGCGCAGCGAACCGTCGAAATTCTGGCGCATCGCCAACCCGTTTCTGGCCGTGGCGCTGACGATGCTGGCCGGGGGCATCATGTTCGCGGCTCTCGGCAAGGACCCGGTGGTGGCGATCCGGCTGATTTTCTTCGATCCGATCTTCTCGGAAACCTTCGCCAGCTATTCGCGCCCGCAACTGCTGATAAAATCCGCCCCCCTGATCCTGATCGCCATCGGCCTTGCCATCGGCTTCAGGGCCAATGTCTGGAATATCGGGGCGGAAGGGCAATACATCATCGGCGCTCTGTTCGGGGCAGGGGTGGCGCTGGCCTTCTTCCCGGCGCCGGGCTGGTATATCTTTCCGCTGATGGTTCTGGCGGGCGCGTTTGGCGGGTTTTTGTGGGGCATGATCCCGGCCATCCTGAAGACGCGTTTCAACACCAATGAAATCCTCGTCTCGCTGCTGCTGGTCTATGTAGCCGAACGCATTCTGGCGGCAATGGCGCTGGGGCTGATGCGCAACCCCGATGTTGCCGGCTTTCCCGGCTCGCGCGACCTGCGCCGCTACGAGGCCGCGCATAATGCCGAACTGTTCGCGAATACCGGCATCCACTGGGGCGTGGTGGCAGCCCTGATTGCGGTGATCTTCGCCTATGTGATGATGACGCGGCACATGCTGGGCTATCATGTCCAGCTTGCCGGACAGGCCCCGCGCGCAGCGCGCTTCGGGGGGGTGTCGCCTGCGCGGCTGGTGGTGATCTGCCTTGGCATTTCCGGCGCGCTGGCCGGGCTTGCAGGCATGTTCGAGGTGTCCGGCCCCGGCGGGCAGGTGCGCATCGAATTTGCCAGCGGCTATGGGTTCACCGCGATCATTGTTGCGTTTCTGGGGCGGTTGCACCCGGTGGGCATCGTGCTGGCCGGGCTTTTGCTGGGGCTGACCTATATTGGCGGGGAACTGTCCCAGATGATGCTGCAACTGCCCGGCGCTGCGATTCAGGTGTTTCAGGGGATGCTGCTGTTCTTCCTGCTGGCACTGGATTTCCAGACAAATTACCGGCTGCGACTGACAGGAAGGGCGCGCGCATGATCTTTGGCTCGATCAACCCCGCTGTTCTCATGGCCGCGCTGATGGTCGCGGCAACCCCGATCCTGCTGGCGGCGATTGGCGAATTGGTGGTGGAAAAGGCCGGTGTCCTGAACCTTGGCGTCGAGGGTATGATGATCATGGGCGCCTGCCTCGGCTTCATCGTGGCGGTGAATACGGGCAGCCCGTTTCTGGGCTTTGTGGGCGCGGCGCTGGGGGGCATGGCGCTGGCGCTGCTGTTTGCGCTGCTGACCCAGGCGCTGGTGACGAATCAGGTGGCCTCGGGGCTTGCGCTGACGCTGTTCGGTCTGGGGCTGACCGCACTTCTGGGGCAAGGCTATGTCGGCATCACGCCACCGCGCACGCCCCGGCTGGATCTTGGCCCGCTGTCGGACATCCCGTTTCTTGGCCGGGCGCTGTTCACACATGATATCGTGGTCTACCTGACCATCGCGCTGGTGGGGGCGGTCTGGTGGTTCCTGAAATTCAGTCGCGCGGGCATGATCCTGCGCGCTGTGGGCGAAAACCATGACGCCGCCCATGCGCTGGGCTATCACGTCAAGCGCGTGCGGACGCTGGCCATCCTGTTCGGAGGGGCCTGCGCAGGGCTGGGGGGCGCGTATCTGTCGCTGATCCGGGTGCCGCAATGGACCGAAGGCATGACCGTGGGCGCGGGCTGGATCGCGCTGGCGCTGGTGGTGTTTGCAAGCTGGCGGCCGTGGCGGGCGCTCGCAGGTGCTTATCTGTTCGGCGGCGTCGTGGTCCTGCAACTCAATCTGCAGGCCGCAGGGGTGCGGATCCCGGTCGAGTACTTGTCAAT